>NZ_JBNIEX010000008.1:0-113955 GCF_051842325.1 Idiomarina sp. ST10R2A5
AGAAGTGAAACACACCAGCGCCGATGGTAGTGTGGGGTCTCCCCATGCGAGAGTAGGTCACCGCCAGACTACAAATAGGAAGACCCCGGTGCTAACGCGCCGGGGTTTTTTTATATCTGGTGGTGACCTACTGAGAGTAGGGTGAAGCGGGTCCCTGGTAAAGCCAACGATTTGGCTTTACCCCGCTGAACAGGTTGAGCTCTGCGAAACCTTGTCCAGACTATTATTTTAAGAAGCCCTCAGCTTACGCTGGGGGCTTTTTTATGTCCGTCACAAAATACCTCGCTTCAGCAGCGGCTACGACCAAAGTCCAATTTCCCCTGTTAACAATCCCACTTACATTTGTTAGCGACCCAAAAACAATAATGTTGAACAACTGGAGGGGACGTTATGGCATTCGAAAGCGAATCTCATGCCAAAGCGTATTGGAAAGAAAACCTCAGCTTGATGCTCAAGCTGTTAGTTGTATGGTTTATCGTTTCCTATGGCTTTGGAATTATACTGGTGGACGTGCTTAACGAAATTACTTTCTTTGGCTTTAAGCTGGGATTTTGGTTTGCACAGCAAGGCTCCATTCTGACTTTCATCGTGCTCATCTTCATTTATGTGAAGGGCATGGCCGCGTTAGATAACAAATACAATGTACACGAGGACTAAGGCGCTATGGATATTCAAACGCTCACCTTTATAATCGTCGGCCTGACCTTCGCGCTATACATTGGTATCGCAATTTGGTCACGTGCTGGCTCAACGAATGATTTTTATGTAGCAAGCGGTGGTGTCAACCCGGTAATGAACGGGATGGCAACAGCTGCAGACTGGATGTCTGCTGCTTCTTTTATCTCAATGGCGGGTATCGTAGCCTTCGCTGGGTATGATGGTTCTGTTTACCTGATGGGCTGGACTGGTGGTTATGTCTTATTGGCCATGTGTCTTGCTCCTTACTTACGTAAGTTTGGTAAATTCACTGTGCCGGACTTTATTGGCGACCGCTACTACTCACAAACCGCTCGTACTATCGCAGTAATCTGCGCTATCTTAATCTGCTTTACTTACATTGCAGGACAAATGCGCGGTGTCGGTGTTGTATTTTCCCGCTTCCTGGAAGTCGATATTGCAACGGGTGTTATTATTGGCGCAATCATCGTTTTCTTCTACACCGTACTCGGTGGTATGAAGGGAATCACGTACACACAGGTTGCGCAATATGTTGTACTGATGTTTGCTTATGTTGTACCTGCTGTATTCATCTCGCTATTAATGACGGATCATTTCTTGCCCCAAACTGGCTTTGGCGCAACCATAGCTCAAGACGTTCCGGGCGGAGGAAGTTACCTGCTTGACCGGCTCGATGGACTGTCTCAGGAACTTGGTTTTGCCGCATATACAGAAGGTATGCGTAGTAAAGTCGATGTGTTTTTCATCACAGCTGCATTAATGGTTGGTACTGCTGGTTTGCCTCACGTTATTGTGCGCTTCTTCACCGTACCTAAGGTACGCGATGCGCGTCGCTCTGCGTTCTGGGCTCTGACCTTTATTTCTGTGGTTTACTTAACAGCGCCTGCTATTGCTGCGTTTGCCAAGGTCAACATGTTCAATACTATCAACGGTCCTGAATTAACGGGTGTTGAATATGAAAACGCACCAAGCTGGATTAAAAACTGGGAAAAAACCGGTCTGATCACTTGGGAAGATAAGAACGATGACGGCAAAATGTTCTATTCAGGTGATGAACGCAATGAAATGACTATTGACCGTGACATCATGGTTTTAGCTAACCCTGAGATTGCTGATTTGCCCGCCTGGGTCGTTGCACTTGTAGCTGCCGGTGGGGTAGCCGCTGCGCTCTCTACATCTGCAGGCTTGCTATTGGTTATTTCGACGTCAGTTTCGCATGACTTATTGAAACGAAATTTGGCACCGAATATCACGGATAGGCAGGAGCTTTTCTACGCCCGACTCGCAGCTGCGGTCGCGATAATTATCTCGGTTTACTTCGGTATCTATCCGCCCGGCTTCGTGGCGCAGGTGGTCGCCTTCGCGTTCGGCTTAGCCGCAGCGAGCTTCTTCCCTGCGATCATCATGGGTGTGTTCCATAAGCGTATGAACCGTGCAGGTGCAGTAGCTGGTATGGTTGTCGGTATACTGTTTACTTTCTGCTACATTGTTTACTTCAAGTTCGTCGCTCCGGAGCTAAATACTCAGGAAAACTGGTTATTCGGTATCTCGCCTGAGGGCATTGGTACTTTAGGTATGATAATCAACTTTGTTGTTGCGGTTGTTGTGCATAAATTTACTGGTGACGCCCCGGAAGATATTCAGGAGCTGGTTGAGTCCATTCGTTATCCGAAAGGATCGGGTGAAGCTCAGTCTCACTAAAGAGTAACATAATAGAGTTAAAGCCCAGCCCGAGTGCTGGGCTTTTTATTGACTAAGTTGTGTTAATACACAAAACTGAAGTCAGCTTTTACACATTGAGGTCAGCTCATGGAAGTAAATGCATTTCTAAAAGATTGCCCTCCATTTGATACGTTATCTGAAGAGCAGAGAAGTTGGGCGGTATCTCAATTGCAGTCCGTTTATATGAATGAAGAAAACTGCAATGAAATTATGAAAGACATGCGGCCTGCACTTTTTATAGTGCGCTCGGGAGTCTTTGATTTGCGAGGCGCCGATGGGCGGTTAATTGAGCGCCTGGAGAATGGTGATCTCTTTGGCTATCCGTCGTTGTTATCGGGTCGAGAAGTAGTAAATAAACTTAAAACAATAGAAGATGGCATTGTTTACGTTTTGCCTCAGTCTGCCTTCGATCGTCTTCGGAATGTGTCGAAACCCTTCGAACAGTACTTCATTCGCGCGCATGGACAACGCTTGCTAACAGAACAAAAAAGCGACGAAAATGATGAGCTTGACTGGAGTGAGCAAACGGTCGGTAGTGTCGTAACAATGCCCCCCGTTAGCTTAACCAGTGACACCTCTGTACAGGAAGCGGCAAAACTGATGTCCAGCAACGGTATATCCTCTGTACTGGTTGTAGATGATACCCAGCTTGTGGGAATTTTGACCGACAGAGATCTGAGAAACCGCGTTGTGGCAGAAGGCTTGCCGCTTGACGTTAGAGTTGCCGCAGTAATGACGCAATTACCTGAATCTGTTTATGAGAATCGCTCATTAATGGATGCGCTGACAACAATGACTTCCAGCAACATTCACCATCTGCCTGTGGTTAACGATCAAAATCAACCTGTAGGCATGGTGACCGCTACCGACCTAATCCGCCAGCAACGCAGTGATCCGGTGTTTCTCATCAGTGCCATTCGTAAAGCCGGTAGCAAAGAACAGTTAGTAGAAGAGGCTAGAAAGCTTCCGGACTACCTGCAAACTTTTGCCAGTCGCGTAAAACAAACCTCAATATTGGGTCGTCTTATGGCGTCGGTTACCGACGGTATGACACGCCAGCTTATACAGTTGTACGAGCAAGAAAATGGCGCTGCACCGGCTGCATACAGTTGGCTCGCATTTGGCTCGCAAGGAAGGGAAGACCAAACGTTAAGCTCGGACCAGGACAATGGCCTGTTATTAAGTAACGGTTTAACCGACAAACAAAAGGACTGGTTTGCCGGTTTGGGTGAGTATGTTTGTGAAGGGCTAAATGAATGCGGTATTCCCTCATGCCCGGGAAATATTATGGCATCTAACCCTGATTGTCGCGGTACAATAGATGAGTGGAAAAAACGTTTTACTAGCTGGATAGAAAGTCCGACACCTAAGGCTTTGATGTACTGCCAGATATTTTTTGACAGTCGTCCGGTGGTCGGTCCCGGTAAGTTTTACCAAGAGTATCGTAAGCAAATAGCTGATTTAGCCAGGAATGAAATGTTTTTAGGAAACTTAGCGATTTTAGTCAATAAAATAAGTGTTCCGCTTGGGCTTTTTAATCGGCTGCGTACAGAGGACACGGACGATGGCGATACTATTGATATTAAGCGCTACGGAATTGCACTTATTAATGATATTGCCCGCATTTATTCTCTGCAGGCAGGGCTGACATCGCCGAGTACGCCCGCTCGACTGGCAGCTTTAAAAGGTAGTAAGCTGCTAAACCGACGCGATAACCAGTCCCTGCTGGAAGCCTGGGAATTTCTGACTCAACTGAGGTTGAATCATCAACTAAAAGTCTGGGGAACAGATAAACCCAAAAACGCAATAGAGCCGGATGAGTTAAGTACCTTATCAAGGCGACAATTGAAAACCGCATTTAAGATAATTAAAGAAGCCCAACAGGGCGTAGGCCTAAAATTCAGTCGCCAGGGTTATTAGTTATGGGGCAATGGTTAGAGAAACTTGCTCATTGGTACGACCGCCGGCAAAAGCTAAAACGGCCCTGGCAAGAGTTGAGGTATGTTGCGCTGGATATCGAAAGTACCGGGCTGGATCCAAAGAAGCATCAAATACTGTCGATTGCGTGGATGACCATACACCCGCCAGTAATGCACTACGGCAATGCTCAATATCATGTTTTCGCTCACGGACAGGAGCTTGAATTAGGTCAAAGCCCGACTATCCACGGTTTAACCCAGCAAGACTTTCTGCATAGCTCCGAGCCCAGGCAAACGTTCGGCATGTTGAGTCGAGCTTTGAATGATGCCGTATTAGTTTGCCACCACAAAGGCATGGACTGGCGATTTTTGAAGTATATTGAAGCCGAGTATGGCACCCCTTTTAAACCGTTGGCAGTTTTTGACACCTTAGCTTTTGAAAAAAACAAACTTGAGCGTAACCCTCAGCAACCTATTCATGGTGGCCAACTAACGTTGAGTGCGTGTCGAAAGCGTTATAACTTACCTGACTATCATGCTCATCACGCACTAACAGATACCCAGGCATGTGCAGAGCTTTTTCTGGCACAGTGTTACTCAAATGGGAGTGCTAATAGACCAGCAACCTATTTGTTAAAGAAAGCGACTAATTAGGTATTTTAGATGTATTTAAAAACATGATATCGTGGGTATGTTACAAGATGTTACAAGGTTTAATAAAATGTTTTACTGCGTAATATTGTAACTATTGGAGATAATAAGTCTTAAAAACCCAGGGAAATACAATCATGAAAAATTCAATATTCAAAGTGAGTGTTGCAGCATCAGCTGTGGCTTTGACTTTAGGCAGTGCCGCACCGGCTCTTGCTGATGAGTCAAAAGGCTTTCTGCTTGGTAGTGCAGAAAACCAGGCTGGAGATGCAATTAATGATGTCCAAATTACCATAACGAATTTAGAAACAGGACTAACTCGTACCGTTACTACCAATGAAAACGGTAACTACCGCTTTCCTTTACTACCGCCCGGACAGTATTCTTTAAAAGCAACGAAGTCGGGTTACGGAGTGTTGGAAGAAGAAATGCTGCGTGTGCAAGTCGGTGGTCGTACCAATATCGATTTGACACTTGTTACCCAAGAACAAATGGAAACAATCCAGGTTACAGGCTCGGCTATTTCTTCTATTGACACTACATCGTCTGAATCTGAGCTCGTTATTGGCCAGGACTTTTTGAGCAAGGTTCCTGTCCCTCGTGATCTTTCTTCAGTTGCTTTGTTAGCACCGGGCACAACCCGTGGTGACTCAGCGTTTGGTAATCTGGCGTCATTTGGTGGAGCGTCAGTAGGTGAAAACGTTTATTACGTCAATGGCTTGAACGTAACGAACTTCCGTAATGGCCTTGGTGGTTCTGAGTTACCATTCGAAATGTACGAAACGTTTGAAGTAAAAACGGGTGGTTATTCTGCTGAATATGGACGCTCTACGGGTGGTGTCATAAACGCTACAACGAAATCCGGTTCGAATGAATTTAAAGCCGGAGCAAGTGCTTATTTTGAGCCATCTTCACTGCGTTCTGATAAACCAGATGTGATCCTGACTGACGAGGAGCAATTAGCCCGCAACGGTAGCCCTTACTATCAGTTAAATAGCAAAGATGAAATTGGTGAAAACAACTACAACGTTTGGGCAAGTGGCGCACTGGTCGAAGATAAATTGTTTTTCTTCGGTTTGGTTAACTTTAAAGATCGTGTAAGCGACTTTGCTACTGCAGGACAGTCCTACGAAAGAGATGCATCCGATGTCTTGTTTGCCGGTAAATTAGACTGGTATATTACCCAAAACCATATTATTGAATTTACGGGTTGGGACAACTCAAGTGAACTGGAATCCAGTAAGTACGCTTACAATGCCGAGCAAGACGCGCAAGGTGAATTGTACGGTGATTACGTATTAGACCGCGGCGGTAAGTCTTATTCGGCTCAATACACGGGTATTTTAACCGATGACTTAACGCTAAGTGTTTTATACGGCGTTAACGAAGCCACTTATACAAACCGTAACGCGAGCTCGGATACTGTTGCTATCTATGCAGACGGTTACTCTGGTCAGTTTACAAACTTTGGTTTAGCAACGCCTTCTGTTCAGGAAGATAAACGTACAGCTTATCGTGTTGATATCGATTGGTATGTCCATCCGGATCATACGATTCGTGCCGGTATTGACTATGAAGATATGGAAGCTTACGAAAAAACTGAGCGTGCTGGCGGTGTAGCTTACACTTACTATGGTTGTGACTCTTCAGGTTTCTCTGACGGTGATCTTGTCGGATGTACTTTGGTTGATGAAAACATTTACAGCAACGAAGGTAGCTTCGAGACTAAATCGAACGCATTTTACGTTCAGGATACCTGGTACGTAACAAACGACGTTGTTGCCCGCATTGGACTACGTAATGAGACATTTGAGAACTACAACAAAGCCGGTGAAAAGTTTGTTGATGTTTCTGATCAGTGGGCACCTCGCGTTGGTTTAAGCTGGGATATTAATGGTAATGGTGAGAGCAAGTTATTTGCTAACTATGGTCGTTACTTCCTGCCTGTTGCAACTAATACAAACGTTCGCCTTGCTGGTGACGAGTACTATGTTGTAAGCACCTATGAAGTTGCCGATATCAACGATGATAATACACCTGTCTTTGGTGACTTAGATGGCCGTTCTGTCTATGCTGACGGTACTCTGAAAGGCACTGGTGAAACAGTTAACGCTGATCTTGATCCTATGTACCAAGATGAATACATCCTGGGCTATGAAACCATGGTTTCTGAAAATTGGTCAGTAGGTGTTAAAGGTACGTATCGTGAGCTCGGCAGTTCGCTGGAGGATGTGGCGATCGATGCTGGCTTTAACGAATACCTGCAGGATGAGTTTGGTTCAGCTTGTACTATGTGTGCCAGTGGCTTCCACTATTATGTTCTTACCAACCCCGGTAATGACGTGACTATCACTACCGATCCGGATGGTGAGTCTGGTCCACTGGAAAATCAACAGTATACAATTCCGGGAAGCTACTTAGGCTACCCTGAATCTGAGCGTAAGTACGCAGCTGTTGATGTGACTGTTAAACGTCAGTTTGATGATAAATGGATGTTTGACGGTAGTTACACTTGGTCTCATAGTTGGGGAAATAACGAAGGTTTTGTTCGTTCAGATAATGGGCAGGATGATGCTGGACTGACAACGAACTTTGACCAACCAGGATTAACAGATGGTTCTTATGGTAACTTGCCAAATGACCGTCGTCATATGGTTAAGTTGCGCGGCTCATATGCACTTACAGATGCATTCAGCCTGGGAGCTAACTTTAGCTGGGAATCTGGTCGTCCGGTTAATGCCTTCGGTTACCACCCTACGGACACTTATGCTTCGCTGTACGGTGCAGAGTCTTTTGTTAAGGATGGCGAAATAGCGCCACGAGGTTCACAAGGTCGTACAGATAGCCAGTGGCGTTTAGACTTGACTGCTCGTTATAACATGATGATCGGTGATACGGATGTAACCTTCCGTGCAGATGTCTTCAATGTGTTTAACAATGACACTGCAACTGAAGTTAATGAAGTATCAGAACGTTTCGCAGGTTATGAAGCGGTTGATTATGGCTACGGTCTTATTGCCCGAGGCCAGGAAAATGAGCTTTACGGCTTGCCAACTAACTTCCAGACTCCACGCTATGTGCGTTTGAGTGCAGAAGTTAAGTTCTAAAGTAAAGCAATAGAACTGGAACGTTCAAGCCGGGAACTCTCTGATTCCCGGCTTTTTTGTCTGTCATTTATAATAGGGGAAAACTGTGGAAGTTATGGCGTTTTTGTCGGATATTCAGGAGTCGATGAAAGCTCGACGGAGAACCGAAACGGTTGAAAAAATTCGGCATGCAATAGAAAAGAAATTCCCTCTTAAAACGCATTGGTTAATGTTAGCCAAAATGAGTTTAGGGTTGCGGGAAATCGCTTTAGCTACTGAGTGTGTCGATGTCATGCGAGAACAGACGCAAAGAACAGTTACGACAGATATCCAGCGAGCGGGTGTATATGCAGAAGCGGGATACCTTCAGAAGGCACTGGCAACAGCGGAGCCGTTAACTCTTCAGCAACCTGATAACCCCTCAATAATGCACCTATGTGGCACTGTCCGGGCACAGTTGGGAGATTTTTCGCTAGCAGACCGATATCTCAGAAAGGTTGTCGGGTTAGCTCCCCACCTCGGAATTAGTTGGTTAACTTTAGCGTCTTTTACTGATTTCTCAGAAGATATTGAGCTGTTTCAAGAGTTGCTGGGTGTTGCTGATAAATATTCGGAAGATGATCCTATTAACTGGATGCACTATCACTACGCTTTAGGAAAAGCGTTAACCGACAGAGAACGTTTAGAAGACGCGGTTAAGGCCTACGAAAAAGGGGCTAACTTAATGGCTCAACAGTCTAAGTATAAGGCTGCATTTGATAAGCGGTTTGTTACCGACTTACAGACCTATTTTAGCAAACAGGGAATGAAGGCTGTACCCGAGTCGCGGGTTAAATATAACCGGGCGATTGCAATTCTTGGTTTACCAAGAAGCGGAACCACGCTTTTGGGACAGATACTGAGTAATCATAGTGCAGTAGTCGGTGCCGGAGAGACTGGGGCGTTTGGACAAGCGTGTGCTCATTTATCGCCACAGGACACCATGAATTTCCCTGCTTTTATGGGGCGCCACGGTGACGCTCAGGCTGGGATAGACATGATAACCGAAACTTACCAGGAACTTACCGATGTTCGTTATCCGGGCTCAGGTTACGTTGTCGATAAAAGTCTTAACTTGAACCGGTTGTTCGGTATTTGGGCGAAAGCCGTGCCACAAGGCAAAGCAATTTATATAAGGCGCAAACCTGAACATATTGCATGGTCTTGCTATAAAACCGCGTTTCGTGGAGGTGCTGACTGGAGCTGGTCTAAAGAGTCTATTAAAGCATACATAGAGAATGAAATAAGCCTCCTGACTCACTGGGAGAAGTGTTTCCCTGATCGTATATTGACCATAAGTTATGAGGATCTTGTAACAAAAACGAACAACGTTATGAATAGAGTGTATGAGCATATTGGACTGGAGCCTGAAAAGTCTTCATATTCGCCTAAAGGAAGTCGCAATCCTGTTTTGACGTCCAGCCTGGGTCAGGTTAGTGCAGATGTTAATGATGAAAGCATCAAACGTGCGAAAGCGGCAGAACCTATTTTTAATACTGTATTTTAAAGCCTTTACAATCCTGAAACACCTGTTAAAACAATTGAAACTATTGTTATTTTTTTTAATAAAAGAGTTTTAATAATAATCTATTAGGCTGTTTTTTAGGCGAACGATTCCTAAGGTTAAAGAAAAGAACTGAACTCCTATTGAAATGAAATCCCTGCGGCGTTAAAAGGTTGTAACCGAAAACACGATGCACCTTCCAAAAACGATAAGTGCGTCGTCGGTTTCATGTTGCTTTCGCCAATCAAGCAACTAAAAAATAATGTTCCAGGGAGTAATTTCAATGAACAATAGTACTTTTCGTAAAAGCTTAACGGCTGCAGCTATTGCAACCACATTAGGCTTTCCGGCACTAGTTGCTGCGCAAGAAGCAGGAGCTAACGATGTCGAGCGTATTCAGGTAACGGGTTCGCGTATTAAACGCACCGACACTGAAACTGCAAGCCCAATCACAGTTTTTGATTCAGAAGCAATCGAAAACTCAGGCTTCACCAGCATGGAAAAGTTCATCCATAACATTCCTTCCATGAATGGTGGTTACAACGGCTCAAACACAAACAATGGCTCTGTTGGTTATGCTTCAGCTAACTTACGTGGTCTGGGTTCAGCTCGTACGCTGATCTTGATCAACGGCCGTCGTTACGCTTCAGGTGATTTAAACTCAATCCCGATGGCTTACATTGAGCGTGTTGAAGTATTACGTGACGGCGCATCAACCATTTATGGTTCTGATGCTATCGCCGGTGTAATCAACTTTATCACCAAGAAAGATTTTGAAGGTGCGGAGTTCTCAGCTCAGTACGACTTAACCGGTGAAGGCGACGGCGAAACGACTAAAGTTTCAGGTGTTATAGGCGCTACCAGCGACAAAGGCAATGTAACTTTAGCGCTTGAGTACCAAAACCGTAATCCAATCTGGCAGGGCGACCGCGACTTTTCTCGTTACCCTCTGAGTGAGTCAGGTGGCGAAATCGTACGTGGTGGTTCTTCAACTATTCCTTACGGTAACTGGTCTGCAGCTGATGAAGACTCTCAGTATAACTCAGGCAACGCAGGTACGAGCTTTGTCGTAGACCCTAACACTGGCGAAATTCGTCCGTATGATGGTCAGCAAGACGCTTACAACTTTGCTCCTGCAAGCTACATGGTGACTCCGCAGGACATCTTCTCAATTAATGCGTCTGCAAACTACGAGTTAACTCGTGACCTTTCAGCATTTATGGAAGGTGGTTTCACTAACCGTCAGTCTGACCAGCTAATGGCTGCAGAAGGTACTTTCTGGGGACCAACAGTTGCTGGTGATCATCCTGACAACCCAATTGGTGAAGACCTTTACATCTACCGCCGTCTTGCCGAAACTGGCGGACGTTCATTTACTCAGGATTTCTCTGACTACCGCATGGTATTCGGACTGGAAGGTTACCTGGATAACGGTTGGTCATGGGACATCTCATACAACTACGCTCGCTATGTTGACAGCCGTGTAGAGTATGGTCGTTCAAACCCAGAGCGTATCGGTAACTTGTTAGATCCAACACTGTGTGACGCAGATGAAGAGTGTCCAGGCCTATGGAACCCGTTCCAGGAAGGTACTTTCACACAAGAATTCCAGGACTACGCAACAATTCCTAACTCGCCAGTTGATCGTGCGACGACAAAACAGTTAATGGCTAACTTAACTGGTGACACTGGTTCATTTGGCTTACCTGCAGGTCCAGTTTCATGGGCTGTCGGCGTTGAGAAGCGCTGGGAAGAATATCAGAACCAACCAGATGGCGGCGCAATCTTAGGTCAAATCTACAGCGTTGCAGCAGAGCCAACTGAGGGTTCTTACGACGTTCAGGAAGCTTACATGGAAATTAATGCTCCATTGTTAGCTGGTATGCCTGGTGTAGAGCGCCTTGATTTGTCTGCGGCAGTCCGTCGTTCTGATTATGACTTCCTTAAAGCACAAACTACCACTAAATTCGGTTTAGAGTACGTACCAACTACAGGTACATTGGTCCGTGCAACCTTTGCAGAAGGCTTCCGCGCCCCAGGTATTGGTGATTTGTACTCACCACAAGTTGAGTCAAATATCAGCTACACAGATCCATGTACCGACTACGGTACAGGTAGCCAGAGCCAGACAGTTAAAGACAACTGTGCAGCCGAAGGCCTGCCTGGCGACTTTAGTCTGGACAACAACCAGTCATCAACACTGGTAGGTGGTAACCCGGATCTGAAACCTGAAACCTCTGAAAGCTTCACTTTAGGTGTTGTTTATCAGCCAGAGTTCATCGAGAACTTCAGCGTTGCAGTTGATTACTACGATATCGAAATTGAAGATGGTTTAGGTGCGCCAAGTACTTCCGCTATCATCTCTGAGTGTTACAACAGTGAAAACTTCTCAGCGAATTCTTGTGACCTGATTTTAGGTCCGGAAGCTGTAGGTCGTCCTGGTTACTCAGGTTCTGAGTTCCGTGACTCTCAAGGTTACATGGCTGGTATTCTTGCCGGTACTGCAAACATCTCAACGTTCACAACTTCAGGTTTTGACTTCGATGTGAAATGGGCAACTGACCTGGGTGACGGCATGTTCAACCTGCGTGTTGACGGTACTGTACTCGATGAGTACAAATACCTAGCGCAAGAAGGTGCGGAAACTCTTGAGTTGGCTGGAAAATTCGGTGCAGACACCAACTTCGGTGGTCGTGTAGCGGCATTCCCAGAGTTGCGTACAAACCTGACTATGGGTTACCAAATTGGTGACTTCGACTGGAGCTGGATCACTCGCTACCAGGATGGCGTAACTGACATCAACTACGATGTGGATGATCTGTCAAGCGAAGTAGGAAGCTACGTATATCATGACGTACAAATGAACTACTTCTTCAGCGAAACAACCACCTTTACTCTTGGTGCGCGTAACGTGTTTGATAAGCAGCCTCCATACGTTACTAACAATAACGATATGAATACTTTGAACTCTTCTTATGACACTGCTGGTCAATACTGGTATGGTCGTATCAGCATGAAGTTCTAAGGCCTGACAACGTTAGTTGTTTAAAAACCCAGCTTCGGCTGGGTTTTTTTATGGCAGAATAAGAGAGTGTTATTATGATTCGGCTAAGACAAAACTAACAATAAGGGAAGGAAATGACGCAAAGTAATCCGTGGAGTTATTTTTGGCAAAAGGGTGCCAAGGCGAGTTTTTTAGATGACAGCTCACGTTTACCCGCTTACCAAATGCGAAAGTTTTGGTTTGAACGCATGGATGAAAACGACGTGAAACAGCCTATTGTGGACATCGGTACCGGTAATGGCATTGTTGTTCAATGGTTAAACGAGTATGCAAAAGAAAAAAGCAAGAAACTTGATGTGCAGGGCATCGATTCTGCTCAGCTGAACCCACCTGATACGGAGTTAAAACTTCAGGGGGATATGCCTTACGAGAGTTTCCAGCTACCTTCAAATAAAAAAGTGGGCACCTTGGTTTCTCACTACGGGCTGGAATACGGCAATATGGCTGACGGTTTGAAGAACCTTAATGCTCAGCTAAAACGTGGAGGCATGTTAATTGCGCTGGTTCACTCAAAAGAGTCTGTTATCTATAAGAAGAGTGAAGCAATTTATGATTTAATGCCTTCAGTGATTAAGCAACTTAAAAAATCAGTGGTGCCGCTTCAGGAGTCGTTGCTGAAGCACGGCCCTAAAAACTTACCGCGTTCTGCTTTGCAGGCACAACAAATACTCAATCAGTTTGTTCGCAAGCATGAGCGCAATCCATCATTTCATGCCATGAATTTTGTGCCGGCGACTAAGCACCTGTTAAATGCGGCAGCAGAAGGTAAAGACGCAGAGTCGCGCCAGGTTCTTAACGGTTACATGGATTCATTAAATGCACACAAAGCACGAACCAAAACCTTACTGAAAGCAACTGAACAGTTAGGTGATATGGACG
Source organism: Idiomarina sp. ST10R2A5 (assembly GCF_051842325.1). Lineage (NCBI taxonomy): Bacteria > Pseudomonadati > Pseudomonadota > Gammaproteobacteria > Alteromonadales > Idiomarinaceae > Idiomarina > Idiomarina sp. ST10R2A5. Next base: position 13,543 of record NZ_JBNIEX010000008.1, read on the forward strand.
AAACAAAAAAGCAGTTTGAGGCTGCAGGCTTTAAAAAGGTTACAGTGCAACAGGTACAGTTTCCTGAGAGTGGTGTGTTTGGGAATTGTGTCATTGCTTTTAAGTGAATCTCTTTGTTTATAGTGCAGGCCACTTTTGTGGCCTTGTTAACACTCTTTGCAACAAAGCCAACAAAATTAGAACGAAAAGTTTACAAGCCATTAACTTCCTGTTAAATTTTAAGCAGCTTCTATTAAAGAAGCGGCATAATAAAAACGTTCCAGGGAGTTTTTACTCATGAAAAATATGACATTTCGAAAAAGCTTAACGGCTGCAGCAGTTGCTGCGTCTTTAGGCTTTCCTGCATTAGCAGTTGCACAAGACAATCAAAATGACACTGATACGGCTGCAGAAGAAGTAGAGCGTATTCAGGTTACAGGTTCTCGTATTAAGCGTACGGACTTAGAAACTGCATCTCCTGTAGAGATGGTTTCTTCTGAAGAAGTTAAAGCATCTGGTTTTACCCGTGTGGAAGACTTGATGGCAACTTTACCGCAGCTAGAAACAGCGACACAGAACTCGTTTGTTGCTAACGGTGCAGCGGGTGTTGCAAACCTTGACTTACGTGGTTTGGGCGCTAACCGTACTTTGGTACTGGTAAACGGTCGTCGTTTACAGCCAGGTGGTGTTTATTCACAGGCTGCTGACGTTAACCAAATCCCAACCGCTCTTATCGAGCGTGTTGAAGTATTAACCGGTGGTGGTTCTTCTACTTACGGTTCTGATGCTGTTGCCGGTGTTGTTAACTTCGTAATGAAGAAAGACATCGAAGGTTTTGAAGTAACTTTAGGTACTTCAGGCTACCAGCACGATAACAGCAATAGCTACATGCAAGGCTTGATGGATGAAGCTGGTTACGACTACCCAGAAGGCGGTTCAGGCATTGACGGTAAAACTTACACCGTAGATGTTACTGGCGGCAGCATGTTCGCTGGTGGTAAAGGTAGTGCAAGTTTTTATGCAACTTTCCGTACTAACGAAGAATTGTTGCAGGCTGAGCGTGACTACTCTTCTTGTGCTCTAAACGGCGCTGGTACTAGCTGTGGTGGTTCTGCAACCGCTCCAGTTCCTAACTTCTTTATTTCACCAATTGAAGGTGGTTCACCAAACTTCGATGAAGAAGTATTCTGGTCATTGACAGAAGACGGCAGCTTTGCACCGTTCAGTGACAACGTATATAACTATGCGCCAATCAACCACTTCATGCGTCCTAATGACCGTTACACTTTCGGTTCATTCGTAAACTATGAAGCAAATGATCACTTCCGTCCTTATTTAGAAACCAGCTATATGCATGACCGTACTGCTGGTCAAATCGCACAGTCTGGTGTTTTCTTCCAGAACTTCGCGTTTGACGTAGACAGCGACGTATTCAGCGATACTCAGCGTCAGCAGTTCCGCGACCAGTTCGGCGCAGATACTGACCAGATTATGGCTTATATTGGTAAGCGTAACGTTGAAGGCGGTCCTCGTATTAATAACCTTGAGCACAACTCTTACCGTATCGTTACTGGTGCTACCGGTGAGCTGAGTGCTATGTGGGAATACGATGTGTCCTTCCAGTATGGCTCAACTCAGTCATCATCTGTTTACATCAACGACTTCTACGTACCACGTATGCCTCAAGTACTGGGTGCTGCGGGCGCAGATGAGTGTGGTGAAGACTGTATTCCTTATGAAGTATTCAAGTATCAAGGTGTAACGGCAGAAGCAGCTGATGCCTTAGGTGGTACAGCTATCCTGACCGGTTTAACTACACAGCGCATTATTAACGCGTTTGTAACTGGTGAAACTGGTTTCAGCATGCCTTCATCTAACTACAATGTTGCGGCGGTATTTGGTGTTGAAAACCGTGAAGTTGACTTCGAACGTGTTGCTGATGAAGTTTATCAACTGGGTGCTCTTTCAGGCCAGGGTGGTCCAACTGACAGCTTAATTGGTGGTTACAACGTTTCTGAAGTATTCACAGAAATTAACGTACCGTTAGTTGAAGACGCTAGCTGGGCAAACAACCTACAGGTTGACTTAGGCTACCGCTACTCTGACTACAGTTCATCTGGTGGTGAGCCGGCGTACAAACTTGGCTTAGACTGGCAGGTTAACGACGACTACAAAATTCGTGGTACATACAACCGTGCAGTTCGTGCGCCAAACGTTGCAGAACTTTTCGCAACTCAAGGTTTAGGTCTGTGGGCTGGTGTTGACCCGTGTGCTGGTGACAGCCCTGAGTATACTCAGGAGCAATGTGCTAATACTGGTGTAAGCTCAGGTCAGTACGGTAACGTATCTGCTAACCCTGCGGGTCAGTACAACGCTATCTTTGGTGGTAACCCAGACTTGCAACCAGAGCTTGCGGATACTATGACTTTCGGTATCGTGGGTAACCCAACTGATAACTTCAACTTCTCAATCGACTACTGGAACATTGAGATGGAAGACCGTATTGGTACAATTTCACCTGAACTTATTATCCGTCAGTGTGCGGAAACTGGTGAAGCACAATGGTGTGACGCGATTACTCGTAGCCCATCAGGCGACGTATGGCGTGGTACAGACGGTTATATTAGCGCAACCAGCGTTAACTTGGCTGAATCTACCAACACTGGTATCGATACCAACATTAACTACAACACCGAAATTGGTGGTGGTCAGTTAGCTGTTAGCTTGACTGGTACGTACTACATGACTAAAGAAACCACAACGGTTCCTGGTCTTGCTGGTACTACAATCGACTGTGCTGGCGTAATCAGCTCAGACTGTTTCCCACAAGCTGAATGGCGCCATTCAATGAACTTCACATACAGTACTGGTGACTGGTGGAGTGTAGGCGCTAAATGGCGTTACCTTGGTTCAGTTGACTATGATGGAGAAACTGACGAGCTAATCGGCGACGGTTTAGGTTCTACTAGCTACATCGATCTGAACGCAAACTTCGACGTTACAGAAAACGTTTCTGTACTGTTGGGTATGAACAACGCGTTAGATAAAGAACCTACCATTGTTGGTGACGTTAACAGCCTGAACGGTAACACTATTGCTGGTTACCACGATGCGCTAGGACGTTATGTATTCGGTAGCGTAACTTTCCGCTTCTAAGAAACTATCGCTTAGGCGAATACAGTTCTTAAAAATAAAGGCGACCCTCGGGTCGCCTTTTTACCTTCTGTTTCTCTTAAGTTTATCTACTCACACAAGGAGAAAGTTGTGTTATTGTAAAAACATTGTCAAAAAGTTGTATGTTATTACTATGTCTCAACTCGCCCAACAGTTCCAAAAAGCCGTTAATGCTTTACAGCAAAATGATTTTATTCAAGCTGAAAAAATTGCCAGTCAGTTAAATCAGCAGGCTCCTAACCATCCGGATATTCTGCATTTATTGGCTCTTGCAACTAAGCAAAGAGAGCCTGATAAAGGCGCTGACTATTTTGAACGCAGCTTAAAAGCCAACCCGAAGCAACCTAGTGTTTTGTCGAACTACGCTAACTTTTTACAGAGTAGTCAGCAGTTAATGGCAGCAAAGCAGAATTATACTAAAGCTTTGCAAATAAACCCGAAACTGCCGGACGCCTGGTACAATTTGGCATCGCTCCACTACCAGTCGAGAGATTACCTAGCGGCTATAGAAGCGGCGACTAAGGCGCTACAGCAAAAGCCGGACTTCAAAAATGCGGTAATTCTTAAGGCGCGTTCTGAGCTCGACTATAAGTTGTTTGATAAAACAGAAGAGACACTTGCAAAAGCGCTCCAGCAATGGCCTCAGGAGCCGTCGTTATTGTTTAATCTAGCTTTGGTCTATCGTTATACCGAGCGCACGGAGTCAGCTCGCGAAATTTTAGAACAACTGGGTGGAAAATTTGACGAAGCGCAACGGCAGTTTCAACTGGGTTGTCTTGCTTATGATGACAACGACTTTGAACAGGCGGAGCAACTGCTACTGAAAACCATAGGGCTTAAAAACGATTTTGTTCCGGCGCACGAGGCTATTAATAAGCTTTACTGGGAGCACGACCATCAAGATCAGTTTTTGGCCTCCTTCCGGGAGTCGTTAAAAACTCAGCCCGATTCCTTGCCATTAGCTTATGCGTATCTGGCTCACTTACTTCGCTCCCAACAATATGAGCAAGCAGACTCAGAGATCGAAATATTCCTTGAACGCTTCGGGGGTGTGCACAGTTTGCTGCATATGAAGGGTACTCAGTGCTTGCGTAAAGGTGATGTTGAAGAAGCGTCGACTCTGTTTGATAAAGTGTTGGAGCAGCAACCCAGGCATCCACGCTACTTGATTGATAAGGCCAATGTTTTGCTTAGGCAGAAGGCGTACGATAAGGCTTTTCAATTGTTAGATCGTGCCCACGGGAATCAGCCACTTAACCAGGAGATACATGCCTATAAAGGCTTGTGTATGAAGCTGAGCGGTAAAGAGCAAGAGGAGAAATACCTTAATAATTACGATGACTATGTGAAAGTAGGTTATTTACCTGCGCCCGATGGTTATGATTCTTTAGAAGAATTCTGGCCCATTTTAGTTAAGCGGGTTCAGGCGCTTCATAGAACCCAGCACCAGCCGTTAGATCAGTCCGTATGCAAAGGCACGCAAACGGTGGGCTCATTGCTCTCAATGGACGACCCGGTTATTCAGGCTTATAAACAGAGCTTAGAGAAGTTTATTAACGATTACCTGGCACAACTTCCGGATGATAATAAGCATCCGGTCACTTCCCGATATAAAAGCGGGTACCATTTTAGCGGAAGCTGGTCAGTTAAGTTGTTTAAACAAGGCTTTCATACCAACCATGTTCACCCCGAGGGTTGGCTTTCAATGTGCACATATTTGAGCATTCCTGAGCAAGTAAAAGAAGACGACCCTGAACATAAAGGTTGGATCAAATTTGGGCAGACATCGCTCAACTTAGGTGAGCAAGACACTATCGATAAGAGCGTTTGTCCCAAGCCTGGTATGTGTATTATTTTTCCCAGTTATTGCTGGCATGGCACGGTACCCTTTGATACCGACGAAGAGCGGATCACCATCCCCTGTGATATTTTTCCGTCTTAGACGAATGAAATTTATACAACTTGATTGTTTTTGTTTCTTTCTTTAGGAAAGGCATTTTGGTGTTGTTACAACAACTGATTAATAGTTATGAGCTTTGTCAATAATATCAATGACTTCATTTATGAGGGTAGCTAGCTATAACCTTTTGGGATTAACTGTTATAGCCTTATAAGCTCCGTAAAATTTACAGCTGAATTTAACTTTTTCTGTTAACAATATGTTGCCATTGTTTTCATTTTGTGGTCTTCTTTACATTCCGCTTTAATAAAAAATTTACTTGCAGCGGCTTTAAAAAATTATACAACTAGATAATAAGAAAACTCAGGGAGACTAAACATGACAGAACAGTCATTGTTGGCACGTTCCATCAAAACTATTTTGATGGCAGGTGTAGGTTCGGCATTTTTAGCCGGGCCGGCTTTAGCTCAAGATCAAGAAAATGTTGAGCGTGAAGCTATGCAAGTTGCTGAAGAGCAAAATGCTCAGGAAGAACAACCAGAACGCATCCAGGTTACGGGATCACGTATCCGTAGTGACGCGTTTGCTAACGAAACTCCTATCGACATTATTTCTGCTGACGAAGCGACCGAGCAAGGCTTGGCCACTTTAGGTGACTTGCTGCGTACTAGTACAATTGCGGCGGGTTCAAGTCAGATTACTTCTGCTTTATCAGTAGGTTATGTAACCTCCGGTGGTGCCGGCGCAGAAACTATTTCAATGCGTGGCTTAGGTGCTAATCGTACGTTGGTTCTTTTAAATGGCCGTCGTGCAGGACCTGCCGGTACTCGTGGACAAGTTTCAGCGTTTGATATGAACGCGTTGCCAATTTCGGCAATTGAGCGTGTTGAAGTTCTTAAAGATGGTGCATCATCACTTTACGGTTCTGACGCTGTTGCGGGTGTTATTAACATTATCACTAAGAAAGGTGATGATAAGTCAGTTACGGTTGATCTTAGCCAACCATTTGAATCAGGTGGCGAACGTCAACGTATCAATGCGTCAATTGGCGAAAGCTTTGATAAAGGTTCTTTCCGCGTTGTTTTAGACTATAACGTTCAACAAGAACTAAAACGTGGTGATCGTGATTTCTACCGCTGTTCTGAACGTTACTTATTTAACCCTGATGGTGAGCGCGCTGATCCAATTGATCCTCGCACTGGAAATTATCACTGTAATGATACCCCTTATGGTTTGTGGCTATATCCTGCAGGAGCCTCTAATATTCCTGGCGGTGCTTATGCACAGTATGACTATTCAGGTTTCTTAGGTGAAAACGGTTATGAAAGCATCAACGATACTTGGTCTGGTGCGGGTGATCTTCGAGGACCGAATGATTTTTACTTCGTTGGATACGATAAAGAAACTGATGGTTTGTGGGATAAGCAACATCCTTTCACAGATAAAGAAAGCATGGTTCCTGAAACTAAGACAGCTTCGGTTTTCTTACAAGGGGATTATAGTTTAAGCGATACTTTGACTGCATACGGTGAACTTCTTCATAGCTCTCGTGAGACAGAAACTCAAGGTTATCGTCAATTCTGGACGGCCGATGTAGGTGTTCTTCCTGCCGCTAACGTTGGTTGGGAAGGTGATGCGTTTATTTTCCCTGTCCACTTGACAGATCATTATGGCTCTGACGTTGAAGTTGATTACACACGTTTTGTAGCTGGCCTTGAAGGCAGTATTGGCTTCTGGGATTGGGACGTCTCTTACCAGAACAGCTATAACAGCGGTAAGTACGGCAATAAAGTTATCTTCCGTGACTCAATGGTAATGGCGCAAGTAAATGCTGCTAACGGAGTCTCCTGTAACGGTGAAGTGACTGCCATTTCAGGTAAAGAGTGTGTTGATGTTCCTTGGGGAGACGCACAGCTTGCTTATGGCAACCCTACGGATGAAGTTCGTAACTTCTTATTCGGTTATGAGCAAGGTGAGACGGTCTACAAGCAACAGACATTAGAAGGTTACATAACTGGTGACCTGTTTACTTTACCAGCAGGCCCTGTTGGGGCTGCATTTGGTGCCTCTTACCAGTATGATGAAATTGATGATCAGCCAGGTGTACATAGTGCAAATGGAAACTCTTGGGGCCTAAGTAGTGCAAGTCGTACAGCTGGTGACCAGAATTCACGCGCAATCTTTGGTGAAGTTCGGGTGCCTGTAGTCGCGGATGTTGCTTTTGCTCAGCGTGTTGATGTAACTGGTTCTGCTCGTTGGACTGATGTTTCTACGTATGGTAGCGATACAACCTTTAAGTTAGGCTTAAACTGGGAAATTAATGATGACTGGCGTTTACGTGCATCGCGCGGCACATCATTCCGTTCTCCAGCGCTATTCGAACTGTATTTAGCAGAGCAGTCTGGCTTCGGTGGTCAGATGGGTATTGATCCATGCTACAACTATGGAGCTCGCTATGATGAAGGTAACGTTTCAGAGCAGGTCTATCAGAACTGTCAGTCTGATGGAATCCCGCTTGATTACGATGGAACTGGAACGAGTTCTGCAACTATCATAACTTCAGGTGGCGAAGGTAATCTGGAAGCAGAAACCTCAGTTGCTGAAGGTCTTGGTTTAGTTTGGACTAGTCCTGAAGACACTTTTGCTGCGTCTGTCGATTATTACGACGTTCAAATTGACGGACAGATCGCATCTTTAAGTGGCGCGCAGATTGTGAGCAACTGCTATACTTCGGAAGACTTCCCGAACGACCCACTTTGTAACTTGTTCAGCCGTAATGATGGTACTAACGGTGACTACGGTATCGATGTGGTGAACAGCGGTTACGTTAACGTTGCTAGTCAAAGAACTCGAGGTGTTGATCTTAAATTGACTTACCAAGATCAGTTCGATTTTGGTAATATTCGAGTGAACTTGGAGCATACAAACCAAATTGAGCGTAGCTATCAATTATTTCCTGATAGCGAGCCGCTTCAATACATCGGTGAAATCGGTGATCCCAAGCACGTTGGTTTGTTAACAACAACCTTCTCTCGTGACGACTGGAGCTTGACTTGGACTGCACGTTATGTCGATAAAACTAACGATTATGAGTATTTCGATGATACCAACGAAACAACTTATCGTGGTGAAGATGTAACTTTCGTAGCTGAAACTCCAACGACTTTCTATCATACGTTATCAGGAAACATGACGTTTGCTGACTCGTTCGATGTGACTGTTGGTGTAGCAAACGTGTTCGATAAAGAGCCACCAATTGTTTCTCCGGCATATGTACGTGCTGTTGGTAATGCAACTTTATATTCGCAATATGACAACTTAGGTCGTCGCTTATTCGCGAGCATTACTTACAACTTCTAAGTCTTAACACTCGAACCTGGAACGTAGAGTGTTAAAAAGAGAAGCATCAAAGCCCTTCACGTGTGAGGGGCTTTTTTCTTTGGGTTCAGCTTTAAGAGTTTAGCTATGAAAAAAATACTATGCTTATTGCTTTGTCTAGCGCCCCTTCAGGCTATTTCAGGGACTCCTGAAAAAAGTGTTCTGGAGGACTATGCAAAGCATGCTCAATTTATGAATATCAAAATATCTCCACAGGGTAACTATTTAGCCGCAACATCTCGCACCCAGGACGGTAGTATTAACTTAACCGTATTAGACATTAATAATCAGGAAGTTTTGTCTGTTACTCAGGGGCGCGGAAAGGAGTCGGTTAGCGACTTTAACTGGGTCAGCGACGAACGTTTAGTGATGTCTATGGCTCGAGAAGTCGGCTCTTACGAAACTCCTTTTGCCACGGGTGAAATTTTCGCTATGAATGCGGATGGCGGTAATCAAAAAATCTTGACAGGCTGGCGCTCCGATGGACTTAAGCAATTCGCACAGATTATTGACTTATTGCCTGAAGAGTCCGACCAGGTGATGATTTACTCAACTTCAAATAATGCGAGCGAGCCTTATGTTGATATCTATCGCTTAAAGGTTGACAGCGGACGGGTAAAATCAGAAGGCCGGATACCGGTTCGCCGTTACAAAGGCACAAATGTTCGTGTTTATCTGGATGACAATGGTATCACCCGCCTTGCTACAGGCGAAGAGCCACATAACACCAACGAAAAAGTCATTATGACCCGCCCGGGCGCAAATAAAGAATGGAAGGAAGTTGCTCGTTTTGGCCAAAAAGAGGGTAATTTTCTCCCAATTGATATTTTGCCTGACGGTAAAACAGCTGTGGGTTTAAGTGATGTTGTGACGGACACGAATGCCCTTACAACAATGAATCTGGCGACAGGTGAAATTAGCGTAATGGCTGAACACCCCGAAACCGATCTTTCGCCAATAATGAGCATTCGCAATGGTCGCGCAAATGAGGTTATTGGTGCAGCTTATGAATACGATAATATAGACACTGTCTTTTTTACCGATATCGAGGATGAATACTTCGCGAAAGTTGTACAGAGTCTGACAAACGCATTTCCTAATGCGAGTGTGAATATAAACTCGGCAACTTTAGATAACTCTAAAATTGTTTTGTCTGTTTCATCAGCTAATCATCCGAGAGAGTTTTACTTATTTGATGCAGAAAAGCGCGCGTTGTCTTTGATCATCAAGTCAAAGCCATGGCTTGATAAAGAAGAGATACCGCAGACTGAGATCATCAGTTATAAAACCCGCGACGGACTGACAATAAAAGCATTACTGACTCTGCCAAAGGGCCAAAAGGCAGAAGATTTGCCCTTAATCCTGCTTCCTCATGGCGGCCCTCATGGACCTAGGGATTCTCTGACAGCACTTAACCCTGACGCTAAAGTACTTGCTGAGCATGGTTATGCGGTACTACAGCCAAACTTCCGGGGCTCAGGTGGTTATGGGCGTGAATTTCTCCAGTCGGGCTATAAAAACTGGGGGACGACCATGATTAACGACATGACAGACGGTGTCATGCACGTTGTAGAAGAGGGCATTGTCGATAAGGATCGGATGTGTGTGTACGGTGCTTCTTACGGTGGTTATGCTGCTTTGATGACCGTGATACGCGAACCCGATTTATACAAGTGCACTATTGGTTTTGTTGGCGTTTATGATCTGAATATGATGTTTAAAGAAGGTGACATACCTGAGACAGAATCTGGCTTAAACTACCTGGACATGGCTTTACCTAATACGGAAGAAGAGCGTAACGCTCAGTCTCCGGTTCATTTGGTTAATAAGTTAAAAGTACCTGTATTTATCATTCAGGGCGGTAAAGATGTTCGTGTTCCACCAAAGCAGGCGTATGCATTACGTGATGCTTTGGAAGAGCGTGATCACCCGTATGAGTGGATGTTTAAAGACAGCGAAGGGCATGGCTTTTATAAGCCGGAAAACAACATCGAGCGTTGGACTCGGATGTTGACCTTCCTTGATAAACACATTGGTGAATAGTCACTGTAATAACCAGAGCGGTATAGAGTACCGCTCTGGATTATATCTAAACCTTAGCTAAAACTGGCCGATAACAAAGCATGAACTGAATTAACTAAGGTGAGTGTTATGGTTTATCGGCTTCTCGCTAGTATTGCGCTTGGCACGCTGTTTTTATTTTTTCCGAGCAGTGCTCAGGCCCATGTCTCAAACCCACACGAGACTATTGCAGATGATTTGGCGGCCCAGTTAGCGGACCAACTGGACGCTGACATTAAAGCCTACCCAATGTCTCAACTTGGTATTACTCGCTTGGTTTTAGCCGAAACACTTGAACAACCTGAGCATGGCGACTCTCTCTATCAGTTAAGTCATCAGTTGAGTGAGGGGCTATATGCGCATCTTGAAGAGCGCGACATACTGTTAGTTGAGTTCAGAGCACAAGACTATATCAGCATAAGTGAAAGTGGGGCTCTGGCATTAAGCAGAGACGCCGAGGCACTAAATCAGAACCCTAACTTAGACTGGGTGCTGGTGGGAACGCTCTCACGTAAAGACAGTGGTGCTATGGTCAACCTGCGTATCATTGACCGCAGAAATCAGCAGGTTTTGGCTGCTGCGAACCGTTACGTTCCTAAGCATTTATATTGGCCTAACAAACAGTCTGAAATGGTCAATGGCCGTTTGCAGCGCAACTAAGAGGTTTTGATAATGAAAGTATTTTTAACAACATTACTCACACTTACTTTATCAACAGCCTGCACTGTTTTACCGGCTAAGCAGCCAGTTGCGCATGATAACGCCGAAGAAAAGAGCTCTGATGTTTACCAGCAACCGGGCAGTGCCAAGTTTACCGCAGAGCTTGCGCAGCAATTAGTAGACAACGCCAGTATTAAACTGGAAGAAGCACGGGTTGGTGTTACGCACTTGGTTGGCGTTACCAGCCAGTATGATGAGAGCTCAGCTTTGAGTCAGGTATTGTCAGAACAGCTGATGCTGGAACTGCATCGCCGTAACTGGAATGTTATGGATTTTAAAACAACGGACTTTATACGCGTTACCAGTAACGGTGATTTTGCGCTAAGTCGGGATTATCTGGAACTGGACGAGATCATGCCAATTTCTCATGTTGTGGTGGGGACTTTATCCAGACATCGTGACGGTATAATGGTTAACACGCGTTTAGTCGACATTAACTCTAAAAAAGTTGCTAGCGTTGCCCAGGTGTTTTTACCTGAATCTGCTGTACGACAGTTAGATGAAAATGATGGTCAGCCGCTACTTAGAAAAGCGCCATAGAAGTCATTGAGCCTGTCGGTTATCCGCCAGGCCCATTCTGTTAAATTATCGCAGCTCAGGTTTTAGCTGAGATAAATATTCGCGGATACGCTCAGCGTTTTTACCAACATCACTGCGTCCAACACGAGACTTACTGCGAATATCTAACTCACTGCCGTCTGCTGTAGCACGAATCCGGATAACAACGTCATCCTTAAAGCCAAACCAGGTGGTCGTGGCAGTGGCCTCAATACGCCCTTCGGTTTCTGAGCTGTCGACTAACTCCCATCCCATTTTATCAACGGCTAATAAAGCGGCTGAAAAAAGTTCATCCGGGGACTCCAGCGACTCATAAGTTGTGAGTTCAGGGTAAGCCTTGCGTTGTTGTTTTGCGGTATCTTCGCCAGCGTATTCAACCGGGTTAGATGCGTCAGCACGCAATGGCGCAATAGCGACAAACTCCGGTGGGTTTTGTGTATCGGTTGTAATGTCGTGAATTGCGGGAACGTTCTGAGCTTTTAAGTACTGGCTGAAAGGCATATAGAACGCAAAGCCGCCGGCAATAATTGCCAGACCGCTAAGCCCTGCCACAAGCCCCTGTGGGCGTCTAATTAAGTACCAAATAATATTAAGAACAAAGGTTGCTGCACCAATATAGGCCGCCCAGCGGAGCATTAAAAAAGCCGTTCCAAGCTCGGCAGTGCCACTTTTATATAAAGGCCCCGATATGGCAAGGAGCACCACAGACAGTAACCCGAAAACAATAAACAAACCGTGTAACGCTTTCATAGAGCAATCCCCTTAATAATGTTGACTGATATTACGTCACTATACCGGTTTTGGGTCAACGAGAATTTAACAGTTTTTAAACGTCAGCGATTATCTATACTGTTTAATGTCCAGTTGTAGTCAACAAAGCGAATATCTAAGCTTTGTTGTTTCATTTTTTCCTTTTGTGCGGGGTCATCAGAAAGCGCACTGATGTATTTTAAAAGATAGTCTTCAAGTCCGTTGAAGTCGTCTCGATACCAGTCAAAAATTTTAGACAAATAAATGCCTTTGCCATCAATACCATTTTTGTCACGATCATTTAAAAAGGTGAGCATTTGGTCGTCTAACTGGGTATTCAGGTTTTCAGCTGTAAAGGCTTCAGCACGAAGTTTGGGGCAACTGATAGCGGCACAAACTAAGGCGGCATGTATTCGTGGTTCGTCAAAGTCGACTCGAATTTTTTCATGTTCAACCCAGTCCAGCGTGCGCCTCTCTCCTAGTAGCGTGAAAAAAGACTTTTCCCACGGTGTAGAAAATAATCCACCCAGGTCCCGAATGGACTCAGCTTCACCTGAACGAAACTCCTCAATATTGTTGACGATAAGTTTTAGAGTAAAGCCGTTGTATGCGTTGATTAAAAACGCAAGCTGCTGTTGGCTAGCCCAGCTTTGATACATCGGTTTTTCTACGGCTGAAAGTGCATCCAGATAGGTGTTAAGCGGCTCACTGTTTTGAGCTAATTGATTGTAGTTAACCGCAGACTTTAAGTTGTTGTCATAGACTACGACATGCCTGTCTAACACTTGAGTAAAATTTTCATGCGAGTGGTCAAATGACTGCGCGAAGGCAGCCATTTGAAACACAGCACCTGTAATAAATACGAGTATTCGCATTGGCGGCTACCTTAAAGACTGAGTTTGATATCGTAGTCGCGCAGTATAAACAACGCAACACAGGCTGCCAGCATAGGCCATGCAGCAAAAAACAGAAGATTATTAAAGGCATCCAAGTATTGCGGGAATGAAGAAAAAGTCGATACCGCGTGTAAAATCAAAATGAGTCCGTAGGTTATTTTCTTCCATAGGCCGGCTAAAAAGGTCAAACATAATACAATTTGAAGGCCACCCAGAATTGCAGCCAAAGTGGCTGATAATCCGCTGATACCATAAAAACCTTCGAATACTGCGGCGGTATGTCCCGGGTTTACAAATTTATCTAACGCCCAGACAAACATTACAATGAAAATACCAACCCGCAGGGCAAGCAGCGCCCACGGGAGTTTTTGTTCGAGTGATTGGCTCATAGTTGTTTCCGTTGTTGGTTTTTGCACTTCACCTGATGTAACAACAGGCTACGCAAACTTCTTAAAGGGTTCATCAATAGGCGTCTGTGCAATATGGTTGGTAAAGTTACTCATGGTTTTCTGAGCAATACCTAAGATCACTTCCAATGCCTGACGCTGTCCGTAACCGGCTTCATAAAAGGACTCAAGCTCACTTTCACTGGCGTTTCCCCGTTTCTTAAGCATTACCAGGGTAAACTGGCGTAACGCCTCTAGCTTATCGTCGTCTAAAGCCTTACCCGCTTTGATATTTTCTGTTATTGAATCATCGGCGCCCATGTTCTTGGCAATAGCGGTATGGGCAGGAACGCAGTAGTGGCATTCATTGAATACATTAATGGTTTGCCAGACAACGGTTAACTCGTTTTCGTCAAAGCTACTATTCACAAAAAGCTCGTGTACTTGCTGGTAGGCTTCCAGAATGCCGGGCGCTTCAGCCATAACGGCGTGCAAGTTTGGAATCATACCGAAAGCTTTCTCTGAGCCTTCTAGCAGCTTTTTACTTTCCTCCGGCGCTGACTCTTTGTCGTGTCGTTTGAAGTCACTCATACTTTACTCCTGACGTTTTGAGTTTTATTGAATAGGTGAGTATCAATATAGAATAAAAGCTCAAAAATAAAAGAAGGCAGATGTCAGATTAAGTGTTTTAGTCATATAGACAGGTGTTTCTGTTGTGTGCTCTGTTGTTTTGATGGCTTAATATAAAGAAAAACGATCTTATTGTTAATGAAAGGCGTAATCGACTGGCGCGGCTAATAAAAAGTTTTTAGTGCTACTTGGCAAATACAGAGTGTTAATAAGGAAAACAAGAATGAAAAAGTGGTTGTGGCTCGGTTTATTACCTTTAACGGCGGTTGCACAAGAAAAGCCAATGGAAGTGATAGAGGTAATTGGTCGCGATGACTCAGGGGTGGTATTACCCTCTGAAGAGTCAACCGAAGGCTTATTTGGCTTAGCTGAAAGCTTGCAGGATATTCCGCGCGCCGCCACCGCAATTAGTGGCTCGTTAATGGAAGAAGCCGCAATTAACGACTTGCATGACATTGCTCGTTTTGCGCCAAATAGTTTTGCTGCGGCGGGCTTTGGTAACCCGTCATTACCCACACTTCGGGGACAGCTTGGTGAGCTCTATGAAGCAGGTATGCGCCGTCAGGCCGGGAATAATGGCCTGGGAGTTCCTATGTCATTTAACGCCATTGAAAGTATCGCTGTGGTTAAAGGCGCGCCGCCGGTCATGCTTGGCACTTCGCAGCGCGTTGGCGGCTTTGTGAATTTGCAGCCTAAAACGGCTCGTGTGACTGAGTCAGACTCGACATTAAAAGCGCAGTTTGGCGAGTGGAGTCAGCAACGCTTGCAGCTTGACCACAACTGGGTGTTAGAAGAAAACGAACAGGGTCTGCGCATTAGCGCTGAGTATGTGGATGAAGACAGCTTTTACGATTACCACCATCATCGCAGTGACGATATTCTGCTAGCGTACAAGTTTGCCCCGAACGATGATACACAGCTGGATGTCTCGCTTGAGTATTATGACGTAGAGTGGACAGATAATGCCGGTATCAACCGGCCAACGCAGAATCTCATCGACAATAACCTGTACATTACGGGGCAGGGCGTTCAGCCAAATGGTTCACAGGTTCCGGGTGCCGGCGCGGTTATCAGCCCCACCGGAGAAGTGGAAATTGACCGCAGCACCACGCTGACAGATCCTCTGGATACGAATACCGCTGAAACGACGTTACTGCATGCCAAACTTCAGCACTGGCTGAACGACGATATGGTGCTGGTTAACCGCACTTACTATCAGTATTTAACCCGAGAAGGGATTAACCAGAACAGCTTTGTCGAAATTATCGATGACGCGCATACCTTCGAAAATCGGACTGAACTTCACATTAATAAGAAGACAGTGGTGGGTGTGAATTTGCGTGTTAACGACGTGCTTGGTTACAGCCAGTTTACGACCGAAGCAGATAATCCTATCGACTTAACCGGGCCTGTCAGTAACCGCCGAATTCCTTTAACCGATGAGCAGCAAGCTCGCTTAATTGAGCTACGTCCGGGGCTATTTGTATCTCCAGGTGGTCAGTACGATATTGACGGTGATGGTGCAGGTGATTTCAATTTATCGGACACCACAGATTCAACCAGTTACCAATGGGGCGCTTTCGCTCAACACGAGTTGGATATCACAGACAAATGGCGCATTACGGGTGGGGTAAGAGCCGATTATTATGATGTAGAAGCTGAAGACCCAATAGCTCCGCAGGGCGTTGAAGCTGCTAATGATACCTACAGCGACTGGTTGACGGCCGTTAGTTTATCAACACAGTACAACTGGACGCCAGAACTTACGTTCTATGCAACGGCTTATGAAAGTGACTCGACGTCGAACTCAATGGCCGGAGGAACTGTGCTGAATGCGTCTGGCCAAATTGATGCGCAGAACTTTGCGACAGAGAACTCGCTTTACGAGCTGGGCGTGAAGTACGCTCCGGGTGATACGCGTTGGTACGCCGACGCCGTGGTTTTTGACCAAAAGCGCAGTTTGCGGAATCGTGATGGGTCGAACAGCGGTATTCGCACCGAGGGTTTTGAGACCCAGTGGCACTTCTCTTCCGCTTCAGGAACGCACGAAGCCGGCTATTGGTTAACTCTGGCCGCCAGCTATATTGATGCGCGCTGGGATGATTCCGCAGCCTCACAGGGAACAGGGCAGATAGCCGATGCGTTTGATGATTCACGCCCCGACATTATAGAAGGTACGGGGGTAGGCTCTCCGAACTTTACTTTATTCCCGGCTTCTAATCAGCAGCTTCAGGGTATTCCGGAAGTGCAGGCTTCGGCTGTTGCTGGCTGGCAGGTTACGCCTGAGTGGTCAGTAGGTGGTGATTTAAGCTATACCAAGCATTATCCGTTGGATTATCTGCAGACCGTATTTATACGTGATCAGCATACCTTAAACCTGAACGCGCGGTATCGGTTTACGCCGCAGTTAAGTGCCCGCATTGATGTGTTTAATGCAACCGATCAGGACAACTGGTCGCCGGTATTTGAAGGCGGTTATTTTGGTGCAACACTAGCGTTTCCATCTCAGCCTAGGCATGCTCGTTTAAGCGTTAACTACAGATTTTAAGGAAGTTTTATGTCAGCCAAGAAGCTGTTGCTATTACTGGTTATTGTTGCGCTGTTTGTCAGTGCGTTTGTATTCGACCTGACACAGTACTTATCTCTAGATGTTTTAAAAGAAAAGCAGCAACAGCTTAATCAGCTTTTCGCTGACTACCCCTTTACTGTCTTTGCAGTTTATTTTGTTATTTATGTAGTGACTACGGCCTTATCTTTGCCTGGCGCAACCATTCTAACTTTGGGGGCCGGCGCTATATTCGGGCTCGGCTGGGGCTTACTTCTGGCAAGTTTTGCAGCGTCTCTTGGTGCCTTTCTGGCTTTTTTAAGCGCCCGCTTTATTCTGCATGACTGGGTGCAGGAAAAATTCGGTGATCGCCTAACCGCTATTAACCGCGGCATGGAGCGAGACGGTGCATTCTATTTGCTGAGCCTACGCCTGGTTCCGCTGTTCCCGTTTTTCGTTATTAACCTGGTTATGGGCCTGACCAAAATAAAGGCGTGGACTTTTTACTGGGTCAGTCAGGTGGGCATGTTACTGGGTACCGCTGTGTACGTTAATGCAGGAACCCAGCTGGCTCAAATATCCAGTCTGGGGGATGTTGTTTCTGCGGACTTAATTGGTGCCTTTGTCTTACTGGGAATATTCCCGCTAATTGCTAAAGCTGTACTGGCCTTTTTGAAACGCCGTAAGGCATTTAAAGGTTATAAAAAGCCCAAGTCTTTTGACAATAACCTGGTGGTTATAGGTGCCGGTTCAGCCGGGTTAGTCAGTGCTTACATAGCGTCAGCGGTAAAAGCAAAGGTTACGTTAATAGAAAAGCATAAAATGGGCGGCGACTGCCTCAATACCGGATGTGTGCCCTCCAAGGCTCTGTTACACGTAGCGGAGCTTGCTCACAATGCACGCAATGCCTCTCGCGTTGGAGTGAGTGTTCTAAAGGTGTCGGTCGATTTTAAACAAGTGATGCAGCAGGTACAGTCGGTCATTAAGGACATTGAACCGCACGACTCGGTTGAGCGTTATACCAAGCTGGGTGTCAATGTTGAGCAGGGGGAGGCTCGTATTGTTTCGCCCTGGGAAGTTGACGTTACCAGTAATGGCGAGACAAAGCGTATCACCACCCGCAGTATTATTATTGCAACCGGAGCAAAGCCATTAGTACCCAGCTTTGAAGGCTTGGATAAAGTTGATTACTTAACCTCGGATACATTATGGGAGTTAGAAGAGCTGCCTAAACGCTTATTGGTATTGGGTGGCGGTCCCATTGGTTGTGAGTTGTCACAAGCGTTTCAGCGTTTAGGTTCGCAGGTCACTCAGGTGGAAATGGCTGATCGGCTTATGGGTCCGGAAGACAACGACACAGCCCGGCTGTTGAGTGAGCGTTTAAGTGCTGAAGGTATTGATATTAAATTGAACCATAAGGCCCTGCGATTCGAGCAACACGATGGCGAATCGGTTCTAATTGCTGAGCATGAGGGGCAAGAGACCCAGTTGCCGTTCGACAAAGTGATTATTGCATTGGGTCGGCAACCTAATATCTCCGGCTTTGGATTAGAGGAGCTGGGGGTACAGACCAATAAAACAGTCAGTACCAATGAACTGCTTCAGACTAACTTTCCGAACATATACGCCTGTGGTGATGTTGCCGGGCCTTACCAGTTCACCCATGTGGCATCGCATCAGGCCTGGTATGCTTCAGTAAACGCGTTATTTGACCCCTTTAAGACATTCCGTGCTGACTATTCTGTTATCCCCTGGGTAACTTATACTTCGCCGCAGGTAGCCAATGTGGGCCTAACTGAGCAGCAGGCCGAGAAAGCAGGTAAGGCGTACGAGGTGACTGAATACGATATTGGCGATTTGGACCGTGCTATTGCCGATGACAATGCTTTTGGTCGGGTGAAAGTTCTGACCAAACCCGGTAAAGACGAACTGTTGGGTGTGAATATTGTTGGGCCGCAGGCCGGAGAGCTGCTGGCGGAATATGTGCTGGCAATGAAACATGGTATTGGTCTGAATAAAATATTGGGTACCATACACAGTTATCCGACACTGGCAGAAGCCAATAAATACGTTGCCGGAGAGTGGAAGCGCGCCAACGCCCCGCAGAAGCTGCTAACATGGGTTGAGAAGTTTCATCGCTGGCGCCGGAGTTAACATGCGTTTTATAGCAGCCATCAGTTTATTGTTTATGACACTTTTTGCCACCTCGCCGCTAAAAGCGAATGAGGTGAACTTTTATGCCTGGGGTGGCTCGCCGGAAGTAAACAATTACTTACGCTGGGCTCAGAAAGAGCTCAGAGCTGAAGGCATTCAACTTCGCCACAATAAAGTGGCCGATGCATCTGAAGTGGTTAAGCAATTAATTGATGGACGCTCCAATGCTGACATTATCTGGGTAAACGGCGAGAACTTTCACGCGTTGAAAAAAGCCGGAGCCTTACGTTCCATTGCCGATGAAATTAAAGCGTTAAATAACATCAGCCCTGAACTTAACTGGCAGAGTGACTTTGGCGAACCGGTTGATGGACTGGAAGTGCCCTGGGGTGTCGGGCAGTTTAATCTTATTAGCCGCCCTGGGCTTTTCAGCCAAAAAGCAGTGAGTGCCGAAGCTTTACTGGACGCTGCGTGGGAAAATAAAGGCCGTATCAGCTACCCTAAACCGCCGGACTTTCATGGCACCACCTTTTTAAAGTCACTGCTGTTGTCATTGTATCCGCAACAGCGTGAAGTTTTTCAGCAGCCAGTAAGCGAAGTTGATGCGAATGAATGGACTAAGCCTTTATGGCACTATTTAGACAAACTACATCCACTATTGTGGCAGCAGGGTGAAAATTTTCCGTCGTCAGCCGGAGAACAAATTTCTTATCTGGCGAATGGGCAGTTGTTAATGGCGGTCAGTTTTAACCCTAATGATTATCAAACCTTAGTTAATCATGGGCGGTTGCCGGCAGGTGTTGAGCGCCACACGTTGTCAGATAAAGCCATAACCAATAACCATTATCTGGCCATTCCGGTCAGTTCGAATAATGCCGAAGCTGCAAAGGCGGTCATCGAGTTCTTGTTGTCTGAAAAGGCGCAGCAAAGAAAAGCCGATACCAACCGCTGGGGCGATCCTTCCGTTTTAAAACGCACGCAAAAAGCTGATAAAAGCTCTGCGTTACTCGAACCTACCGATGACTTTCATGCCAGCTGGCAGAATTATCTGGAGCGGGAATGGTCCGCGCGTTATCAATAGCGGTCTGGTTACTGCTGATTATTCTGCCTGTCGGCAGCGGTGTGCTTTTCCTGTTGCTGACATCTCTTGATGGGAAAACCGGAGTCAGTTTAGCGGCATTCAGCGAACTACTATTGGGTTACGAGTCGATACTGTCGAGCTTTGTTCTTGCGGTTGTGGCGCCTTTTGTAGCTTGCTATCTGGCGCTTTGGATGGCACCAGGCATACTTCGTAAACCGCGCTTACAACAGTTGCTGTCCCCTTTACTTTCTATTCCGCACGTGGCATTTGCGGTCGGACTTATGCTGTTAATGAGCCCGTCGGGCTGGCTAGTGCGGCTGGTGGAAGCTGTCAGCGGGCTTTTCCCTGTGCCGCCGACAGGTTGGCCATTACCAGAAAAGTCCTTAGTGACCGTGATAATTGTACTGGTCTTAAAAGAGCTGCCGTTTTTGTTGTTGATGATATCGGCTCAGTTAAAACAATTACCGGTTAAGTCCTGGCTTGTTCAGGCTCAGAGCTATGGCTATAGCGAACGCCAGGCCTGGTGGCGTATCGTGACGCCGGAATTATTGCGCCGGATGACACTTCCTATGGCAGCAGTGATGATTTACTCGTTGTCTGTGGTTGATATTCCGTTATTGGTTGGCAGTAACACGCCTGCCGTATTGGCTCAGCGAGTTTACGAGTGGACCTTTCAGTTTGCAGCCGATAGTCAGATAAAAGCAATGACAGGTGCCTGGGTTCTGTTAGCAATGGCTTTGCTTTTACTCTTAATGAATTCAAAGCACTCTGTTCTTTATCACCGTTTAGTACTGGGGAAAAGCGCGGGCACGCCAGGGCGATTTAATTCGGACAAGGCCAGCCGCTATGCGTGGGCCTTTTTAGGCCTTCTCTCGTTTGGGGTTATTGCTGTTTTAGCGTTACAAAGCCTAGCCTCAAGCTGGTTTTATCCGGATTTATGGCCGGCTGCTTTAAGTCCTGAGCGCTGGCAAACGGAGTGGAGTTACCTGCTGGAACCAACGGTTCACAGTTTTTGGCTGGCGTTACTCAGCGCAACTACCGGAACTATAGCCGCAATGGTTTTACTGCAAAGGCAGAGACAAAAAGCGGTTAATTCATTTTACTGGCCGGTTCTTATTGCTTTGTTAATTCCGCAGGTGCCATTGGTATTAGGCTGGCAACGAGTGCTTGGCCAACAGTTAACTGAAGGTTGGCAGCTTTGGTGGGTGTTCTGGTCTCATGCCGTATATACTTTGCCTTATGCTTATTTAGTCTTACATGGCGCTTATACCAGCTTTAACGAACAATGGTTGATTCGGGCACAAAGCCTTGGTTACTCGGCACGGGCAGCCTGGTGGAGAGTTATGCTGCCAATGCTAAAACAACCGGTTGCCATTGCTTTTGCTGTTGCGTTCTCAGTCAGTATTGCTCAGTACTTGCCAACTCAATGGTTGGGGCAAGGAGTTACGCCTACTTTAACCACCGAAGCGGTGAGTGTGGCCAGTGGCGGAGACTGGCGTATAGGCAGCCTTTACGCACTGCTGCAGATGTTATTGCCTTTATTGGTCTTTATCGCTGTAGGGGTAATCAGGAAGGGAAGTTATGCTGAACATTCGTGATCTTAAAATTGAGCTGCTGAGAGACGATCAGGCAGAGCTTTTATTTCAGCTGGATGAATTAACCGTTGGAAAAGGTGAAGTCGTGACATTAATGGGCCCCAGTGGCGTCGGTAAGTCAACTTTATTACGCTGGGTTTTGGGAGAACCTCTGGTTAACTTTCGTATTCAGGGACAGTTAAGCTTAAATGGAGAGGACATCAGCGGTAAGTCTATTGCGCAGCGTAAGCTAGCCATGATGTTTCAAAAAGGTGGCTTATTTCCCCATTTGACGATTGAAGAGAACTGCCTGTTTGCTCAAAAACCGCGCTCTAATTTGCACCGCATTGAACAGCAAGAACGCGCCTTAACCATGCTGAAAACCCTGGGTCTTGAAGATAAATGGGCCGTTTACCCCGACAGCTTAAGTGGAGGACAGTATGCCCGCGTTGCTTTACTGTGTTCACTGCTGGCAGAGCCGCAAGCTATGTTACTGGACGAGCCCTTCTCATCGTTAGATGCAGGCCTGCGTGAAGACGTCAGACAGTGGACTTTTGCACTATTACAGGAAAGGGAAATTCCAACTTTGCTGGTGACTCATGATATTGCCGATGCCTGCGGGCGAGTGATTGAGATGAGAGGAGAAAGCGTTAATGTTTGACCCTAAAATACTCCCTGTTACCCGCAAAGTTCTGGATATACCAGCGAGACTCTTAGTACGCGCCGGAATCAGCGCTGATCAGGTAACCGTTGCTGGCTTTTTCATTGGTTTACTGGCGGTTCCTTTACTGGCTTTCCAGTATTATGAACTGGCACTGGTCGCTATTTTATTGAACCGGGTATCTGACGGTTTAGACGGGGCGGTGGCAAGACGTACGCAATTAACCGATGCCGGTGGCTATATTGATATCGTGCTGGATTTTATTTTTTACAGTGCGGTGGTGTTTGGTTTTTTACTGGCTGTGCCAGAACAAAACGCCATAGCGGCCGGGGTTTTGCTTGTTACCTTTATGGGAACCGGCGCGACTTTCTTAGCTTTTGCCAGTGTGGCCGGTAAACGTGGCATTGAAAACCCGGACTACCCAAATAAGTCGTTGCACTATATGGGCGGCTTAACCGAAGGCTTTGAAACCATTATGGCTTTTGTGGCGTTTTGTCTGTGGCCCCAACACTTTTCAGTGCTGGCTTACGTGTTTGCTGCCGCATGCTGGGTTACCGCAATAACGCGTATTGTTGCAGGTTATCGGACATTAAAGCAGCCCGTAGTGGCGGAGGAGCATAATGTCTGAAACTCTCTGGCGTCTAAGCGTTTTTATTGGTGTTTTACTGGTTATGGTTTTATGGGAGTTTCTCGCGCCAAAGCGAAAGCCGCGCTACAGCCGTAAACAGCGTTGGCCTGCTAATCTTGCTATTGTTGCGGTTGATACCTTACTGCTGCGAGTTATCGCACCTGTCGGTCTCACGGGTATTGCATTGTGGGCATCAGAACAAGAGTGGGGGCTGCTTCATTATTTAAGCAGCACTGCCGGCAATGAACTCCCGTTTTGGTTTGTTGTTCTGGTTAGCCTTGTAGCGCTGGATATTGTTCTTTATTGGCAGCATCGGCTGTTTCACCGTATTCCTGTGTTATGGCGTATGCACCGGGTGCACCATGCCGATCCTGATTTTGATGTAACCACCGGTTTGCGCTTTCATCCCGCAGAAATTGTTCTCAGTTTTTTTATCAAGGCTGCTGCCATTCTTGCGCTGGGGGCACCGGCTTTGGCTGTTATTGTATTCGAAATTATTCTCAACGCCTGTTCTTTGTTTAACCATGGGAATGTCGCGTTGCCGACGCCCCTGGAGCGAGCTGCGCGTAAAGTTCTGATCACCCAGGAGTTACATCGTATCCACCACAGTGTTGAAAAAGAAGAGACCAACAGCAACTATGGTTTTAGTGTCAGTTGGTGGGATCATCTGTTTGGCAGTTTTACTTCAAAGCCTAAGGCGGGTTCTGATCAAGTCGATATTGGTTTAAAAGAATATAGAGATGCGAGTATTACGACGAAACTTTGGGGACTTCTGAAAATCCCTTTTCGCAATTAACCTCAGGCTCCAGACTTATCTTGCCTTACTCGTTAAACTTTGCTATCAAACCTTACATTGTATGTTAAGAGATTGTAAAAAGTATGGACCGGCGGCAGATAGCAATACGGAATAACGTCCGGATCCGCGGCGAAGGAAATAAAACATTACTTTTCGCTCATGGTTTTGGTTGTGAGCAGCGTATTTGGGAGCCGGTCATTGAGGCACTTCCGAACAGTTATAAGGTAGTGACTTTCGACTATGTAGGCTGTGGTGAATCGGATTTTAGTAATTACATCAGTAAACGTTATGATTCACTGAAAGGCTATGCACAAGATCTCACCGAAGTCGTTCAAACGCTTGGCTTAACCGATATCACTTTAGTTGCGCACTCCGTCAGTGGGAGCATTGCGTCTCTGGCGTATCCCGAGCTTGCCAATAAAGTATCAAAAATAGTTATGCTAAATCCTTCACCACGCTATATTCATGACTTGCCCTCTTATGAAAGTGGCTTTAGTCGTAGTGATGTTGATGAATTAATGGTTTTAATGGAGCAAAACTTTTTTCAGTGGGCCGAATATATGAGCCCTAAGGTTATGGAGAATAGTGATAACCCGCAATTAGCTGAAACTCTGGAAAACTATTTTACTGCCGGCGACGCTCAGTTAACGCGCAACTTTGCGAAAGCAACTTTCTATTCAGATGTAAGAGACACCTTACCCAAACTAAAATGCCCGGTGCTTATTTTGCAAGCTAAGGCTGATATTGTTGTGCCGTTAAAAGTATCCGAGTACATGGCAGAAATACTGCCTTTAGCTAAGCTTGTGGTTATGGATGCTCGTGGGCATTACCCACAACTGAGTGCCCCAAAACTTGTGGCGCAGTACATTAGTGAATTTGTTTAAACGGTAAAATGGAAATGGCTGACTACGGAAAGGAAAAATGGCCGGTTTTGGCGCTGGAATGCGAACTTGAACAGCTTCTTGTTACAGAAGTGAGCCATCGCCTTTGCCTGTGTCTTCAGTTAGCTCCTAAGGAAATCGTTGGAAAAGTTTTGGGTGAGTTATTAACACCAGCATCCAGGCTTTATTTTCTTTCAGCAATTGAACCTAATTTGAGGCAGGGAAACAACTGCGAACAAATGGCGCTTTATTTAAAAACGGCGGACAGTCCCCGAATGTTCGTTGCAAATGCAGTTGTTGATGATAAAAAATGCTTTTCTCTTATTCTAATGCCGGCAGACAGGCATTTAATATTGGAACGCCAGCTGATCCGCGAACGAGATCAGACCCAAGAAATTAATCAGGAACTTGAACGTCGGGAACAAGAGTTACTTCAGCAACGTGCCCTCAAGTCTGAGTTGCTGAGTAAAATGGAGTCGGTGAGTTCAGAGCTTTTGCAAACGGAAAAGCTGGCTGCACTGGGTCAATTAGCCGCAGGTATTGCGCATGAAATCAATAACCCGGTGGGGTATATACGTTCAAACTTGAATACATTAAGCCAATACAGTCAGAAGCTATTAGATTTCATCCATAAAAACCAGAACATTAGCGCTGCACAGAAAGAGTCCGTTGATTTGGCTTTTTTGGAGAAAGATTTACTGTCACTGCTAAATGAAACCAATGAAGGCATACAGCGAATTACTCAGATTACCCGAGCACTTACCCAGTTCACCCGAAGTTCGGGGTTACAGGATTGGTGTGACATTCATAAGCAAATTGATACAACCTTACGGGTAATGAGCGGTGAGCTTCGGCGTAAAGTTGATATAAGCCGAAACTACCTGCCGGATTTACCTCTTGTCTACTGTGACCCGGCTAAGGTCAACCAGGTTTTAATGAATGTCCTGTTAAATGCAGCAGATGCAATTGAGCGTTTTGGCGTTATCCGCATAACGACCAAATGTCACAGTGGCCAAGTCGAAGTGATTATTGAAGACAATGGTTGTGGTATGAATGAAGAAGCTGCCAGAAAAGCACTTGAGCCCTTTTATACCACTAAGCCTGAGGGTGAGGGCACTGGCCTTGGTTTGTCAATTAGTTACAGCATTATGAAAAGTCTTGGTGGGAGCTTAAGGATCTCCAGCGAATTAGGAGAGGGAACCCGAATTTATTTGGCTTTCCCCGTCCCGGCAAATAACTCCGAGGATGAGCATGGAATATAATTGGTTACCTATGGTTGCACGCAGTTACTGGCGTTCTTTGACTCTGGCGTGCTGGTTATGGGGGAGTATTGGATGCTTCGTTATTAGCGTGGGTCTGGTCAGCGTTAGCTTCCGTATGTCATTAACCGATGCTTTATTGGCTGCTGGCGTCGGCGTCGCTGGTGTTGTGTTTTCTTATTTTCGGCGGCTTCGTCTTTTTATTCATCGTCAACGGGTTATTTGCTGGATAATAGCCGGATTCTGTTTTCTGTTAAGTGGCTGGCAACTGTACTTTGCTTTTCAGACTGACTTATACGTGTTTCCCGGTTTTTTAGCCGCTATAACTGGAGTTGGACTCATTTTCCTGCCCTTTTTCACGGTTTCTAACAACCTGCGCAAAGACGGAAACTGGTTATGGATAATGCTGTTACTTTATATCCTTGCGAGCATTTGGTGGTTTTATGCGCTAAATCAGACTTTGCATGGTGCCAGTGTTTTGCAGGACTCTGTCCCCGGCGTTATCTTGGTAGGGCATTTTCTCATTTTGACCATGCTGTATATTTGCCGGGATGTTATTTTGAACTTCCATCAGCTGACCTCTCAGCGAGACAAAGCGTTGGAAGAACTCCATCGTTCAGAGCAACATTATCGCTCGCTGTTTGATCATAACCCCAATGCCGCTTTTTCATTAGATTTATCCGGTCGTTTTACCGACTTGAACAAGTTAGGTGAAAACTTTCTGGAAAGAGAGAAAGATAAAGTGGTTGGTCAGCATTATGAGAATGTTCTTGCTTCAAATGAGCTGCCCCGTGTTGCATTGTTTTTCGATAAAGCACTGAAGGGTGAGCCAATGCATTATGAAACAGTTATACAGAGACGCTCAGGTGAACGGCTTAATTTAAGCGTCAGTAATATCCCAATGCATGAAGACGGTAAAGTTGTTGGTGTTTTCGGTATAGCGCAGGATATTACCTCAATTAAGAAAACCTACAGTGAGCTTGAGCAGGTCAACGACGAGTTACAAAATTTTGCGGCCGTCGCCTCGCATGACCTGCAGGAACCTTTAAGAAAAATTGTGAGCTTTGGTGAGCTGTTAAAGCAGTCGGAATTAAAGGAACAAGAGAGGGATTATCTGGAGCGAATGGTTTCAGCATCTCGTCGTATGCAGCAGCTCATTGCAGAAATACTTGAGCTGGCAAAACTAGGCCGGGACTCTTTAAAACTGGAATCTGTTGATTTGAATGATATTGCCAGTCAGGTGTTGGAGGAGCATCAAGCAAAGCTTTCAGCTATGGGGGCTCAGGTCGAAATAAACCTTAGGCATAGGCTAACCGCTGATGCTAAATTACTTGCGCGGGTGTTCGATAATTTATTGACCAACGCAATAAAATACGCCAGAAAAGATAGAAAGTTAAAAATAGAGCTATATTCTACAGCAACAAGTGCCGATAGAGTCACTATTGCGTGTTCAGATAACGGTATTGGTATTGAAGCAACTTACCATCAATCGGTTTTCCGTCCGTTCAAGAGGCTGCATTCTCGTAGTGAGGTACCCGGAACGGGAATGGGGTTAGCTATTGTTAAGAAAATTATCGATCTACATAACGGAGAAGTCAGTTTAACAAGCCATATTGGCCAGGGAACGACCTTTAAGCTCGTTTTACCGAAGTAACTTTTGCTGGAATGATTATGAATTTATCCGTAACGGAAGCATTGAATATTCTGCTGATAGAAGATGACGCAGACGATTACATTTTGACTCGGGATTTGTTATTAAAAGGCGCGCCTGAATACCAGCTTAGCTGGGTAAAGTCGAAGCAAGAAGCTATAGAAAAAGTTCAGCAAGAAGACTTCGATGTCATTCTGTGTGACTTTCACCTTGGAGCCGATGATGGGCAGGCAATTATTGAGTGCTTGCGCGAGAACCATGTAGAGACTCCGGTTATTTTTCTGACCGGGCAGGGCACGGATGACCTGAGTAAAAGAGCCATTCAGTTAGGTGCAGAAGATTACCTGGAAAAATCCGAAGTTACGCCGTTGGCTTTAAAGAAAAGCATTTATTACACACTGGAACGGCGTAACTACCAGCGAGACTTATTAGACAGTCAGCTGACTTTTGAATACTTGCTGGAAGACAGCTTGCAACCGGTTGTTTTAGCCGATCACAATAGGGTGATTATGTATGCGAACCCTGCGGCAGAGAAACTTCTTTTGCAAAGCAACGCAGAGCTCCGCGGACGCAAGTTGCCTTTAGAGTACAGTAGCAACTATGCCTTTAGTCATGAAGCCACTCTCAATTTAGCTGATGGTAAGCAAAAACGAGTGCGACACTATAGCATTCAGACATACTGGCAGGGGCAGCCGGTTCGCTTAGTGCATTTTGAGGATATAACCAACCGTATTGAGCTTGAACAGAAAGTGGCCTTTTTTGCTAACCACGATACTTTAACAGGCTTGCCTAACCGCGTTCTACTGGCTGATAGACTGCAACAAAGCTTAACCTTGTGCCGACGTAACGACGTTGAGTTGGCAGTTGTTTTTATTGGCCTCGATGGGTTTAAACCAATTAATGATACTTTGGGTCATACAATTGGCGATAAGCTGCTGCAGGCGGCTGCCGAGAGATTGAACGAGTGCCTTCGGCCCGGCGATACTTTAGCCCGTATGGATGGCGACGAGTTTGTTGCTGTTCTACCTGAACTCAGTCACTCAAGTGACGCTGTGGTAGTCGCCGAGCGTTTAATTAAGGCGATGCAAAGTCCGTTTGTGATTGATGACAGTGAGCTGCACCTGTCGGCAACGGCGGGGCTTGCAATAACCAACAGCTACAATGAAGACCCGCTTAAGCTGGTACAGCAGGCCGATATCGCGATGTACGAAGCCAAGCGTTTTGGAAATGGAAGTTACCAATGGTTTGATCAGAAGCTCGATAACCAGGTTTCTAAGAACCTGAAGATACGAAACTCTTTGCAGGCTGGTATCGAGAAGCAAGAATTTGAGTTGTTTTATCAGCCACAGTTTTACCTTTCTAATGGCGAAGTTACAGGTGTGGAAGCGTTGATCCGCTGGAATCATCCGGAGTTGGGAATGGTCTCACCCGATGATTTTATCGAAGTTGCAGAGAATACGGGTCAAATTGTCCCTTTGAGTGGCTGGATTTTACGACAGGCCTGTAAAGACTTTCTTCTGCTGGCCGCTAAAAGAGATACCTTGACGACTGTGTCTGTGAATATTTCTACAATTCACATTTTGCGATCGGAGTTTGTTGATACGGTGCGGGAGGTCATTACAGAAACCGGAATTAAGCCGGCACAGCTGGTGCTGGAAATTACGGAATCTGTCTTTATGCGAAACCCTGAGCTGGCCATTAGTAAACTCCATGAGCTTTCTGAACTAGGTGTTAAGGTGGCATTGGATGATTTCGGTACGGGCTATTCAAGTTTAAGTTACTTAAAGAACTTACCCGTGAACTTGCTAAAAATTGATCGTAGCTTTGTCAATGACATGGTTTCAAACAGCCATGACTCGGCGATTATTGAAGGGATCATCTCCATGGCTCACCATCTGGGACTGGAAGTATTAGCCGAAGGGGTTGAAACCAGCGCGCAACAAGAATATTTACGTCGATGCCACTGTGATGCGATGCAAGGCTTTTTGCTCGCGAAGCCAATGGCCAAAGAGCAAGTACTGAGCTTTCTGCAAGACTACCGCAGTAACATTAATGAGAAACTCAAAGAGCACGAGCGTCAGGCTGTTCTCATTGTTGATGATGAAGAAAATGTCCTGAAGTCGCTTCAGCGGCTTCTGAGACGAGACGGCTACCATATTTTTACGGCGTCTAATGCTGAAGAGGCTTTTAATATATTGGCACATGAACCCGTGGATGTTGTGATTTCTGATCAACGGATGAGGAATATGCAAGGCTTAGAGTTTCTCTCGAACGTGCGAAATATGTACCCCGACGCCGCCCGTATTGTACTGACTGCTTATAGAAACGAGGATGCTTTAACTCAGGCAATTAATGAAAGCGAAGTGTATCGGTTTTTAGATAAACCCTGGGATGACGAGGTGTTACGGCAGACGGTAAGAAACAGTTTGCGTCCCCGGCAGGAGTCGAACCTGCGACCTTTCACTTAGGAGGCGAATGCTCTATCCAGCTGAGCTACGAGGACGTGCCCGCGATTATGCCAGAAGCTGTCGCGGGTTTCACCCTCAGTTAACCGGCACCACCCAGTCGTTCACCTGAATATTATGTAACATATTTCCTTTAGTCAGCTTAGCAATAGCCGTAGATTGCTGCACTTGGGAAACTTCCACCTCAAATTCACTCACCTGCCATTTCTGACGGTAACGACCCTGATCATCGGTAAAGTGACTGGGCTGAACAACTTTAAGCTTATCGCCCGGGCTTACGCCGTGTTTTTCACCCAAATTAAACTGAAGCGTTTTTTCATCGACGGCAATAATTCTGGCTCGTACCGGTTTGCAAACTACCTGCTCTTTCACACCAGAAGCTAAATCGCGCAAGCCGCTGTCTAGTGCTGCACCGAAGGGCTCGTTCCAAAATTGTGCTGTGGCAACATCAACATCGATGTTGCGATCAAAAGTCCAGGGCTGAGTGTCTTCGACTCGTGCGCGGGTAACCAGTTGTCCGGTGGTCGCATCCAGCAGGTAAAGCGTTAAGGCGTAGTGGCGGTTTGGGTCGCTGGACCAGAACCAGTTAGAGCTGGTGTCCATCATGGCTAAGTCGTCAAACATACCAAAGACAACAAACTGACTGTCGTTGGCTAAACCGAGGCTACGAGCCATGCGGCCCAGCTCTTCCAGGTTAAGGCCATTCAGTGCTTGCCCGAGTCCCGCATGTCGCTGCAAGGTATGAGAAATATGTAGTTGGCTGCCGACACCGCCAAGCTCACGCGCTAAACGCTCTGCGGCAACTTCTCCAATTTCCCAGATTTGTCCCCAGGTTCCATGGGCGCGATCGCGCAATTCAAACGGGACGATAGTAACGGAGTTTTTGTAACTGCTTCGAGTGCAGTCGCCTTCGCGGTTCCAGATGTCAGCTCGCAGCAGGACAATAACGCGGTCATCACGAACTTCTTCGCGAACAATAGTGACTTGGTCCACGTTACCCTGACTGCTCCATTGGGTTTCAGTGTTTCGTAATACGCCGTCAACCACTTGTTGAATACTGGAGATATTTCCGCCAGAAGTGAGAAGCGCTTGTTGCAGCGCATTTTCTATAGCTTTTTGACGTGCTGCATCGGTATCGCCGTTTATAATGCGGGCGGTACCCTGGGCTTCTACCCAACGTGCTTCGCTCGGCATAGCGATAAAGAAAACAGAAGTGATCAGCAGCAGGGTTTTCCAGTTCATGGTGTTATGCATCCCAAGTGTCAGTTTTTAGTCGTTACTTTGCTATTGGAATTAGCTGCAAAAACCCTGCCATGTTGAAAGAGGAAGTCAGAACCTAGTAATAAACAACGCGCTTCACTTTTTGCTGGCGGTTTGTACTCTGATACAGACGATGTACTTTCTCAAAATCCAGACGTAGCTCAGTCGCGTAGTAATCACCAACCGTGTAGGTTTTTACCACTTCGGCACCACGAATAACACCGTCAACGGAAGCCTGAAAGCTGTCCTGGTTTAACGCCCAGTCTTCAACGGAGCTACCACCGGCAATACGTTGGCCATACACTTGTTCGGCCAGCTCGCGATAAGCCGCAAGTTTTGAAGCACGCATAGCGTTCAGATCTTTCAGCTGTGCGTTTTCGCCTTGCTGAGTTTCGATAGGAGCGTAACCAACCGCATTAAGAACCGGGAATTCATCTGGAGTCTGAGTTTCCCACTCAACGTGTTTTTGATCATACGCTAAGTTGTTGTAAGCACTACATCCGCTTAGTAGCAGTGTAGATGCGAGTAACGCGAAAGAAAGTAGGTGCTTAGCCATAACGACCTCTGATTGAACAAAGTACTTATGGTTGTAACGGCTGAATGGCAGAAATCTTTAGCGGATTTTGCCTTTACTATCGTAGGTGAGGCTGTCTTTTCGTGCAGACTGTAAAATGGTTTGTTTCAATTGGTCGATGCTATTCAATGTTGACTGCACCACCTGCTCGTTGACCTGGCTTTGGTGCTGGACATTACTCAGGGTGCTTTTTATCGCAGCAACGGCTTCGGCTAAATTGGGGTCATCTTTGAGCTGTTCTTTATCGGGGTGTTCGGCAAGCTGCTGGTCGAGTTGATTAACTCTGGCCAGGGCTTTTTCTTTTGCCTCTGTAATAGCATTTACATCGGCGTGTTGGCGGTCAACTATGGCGTTTAGCTCACGTTGCTGTAACAGCGCAAGGGTATCTAGCGAGTCCGCCATTTCCTGAAGGAGCTCATTGACAGGCGCCAACACGGTCATTATTCGTTATTGCCGTTACTGAATAAGTCAGATTCAAACTGAGCCAGTTTATTCGCTAACTGCTCAACATTTATTTTGTATGAACCGCTTTCAATATCCGCTTTGATCTTGTCAACTTTGGCTTGATCAATTCCGCTGCTGTTCATGGCTTTTTCTTGTAAGCCACCCAGTTGTTGCGCTTCACTTGTTAGAGAAACGGCGTCTCCACCTTTCTGCGAAACCGATGCAGGCTTACCCGGAGCATCGTTCTGCACTTGGCGATTACTGGATTTGCTGTCAATGTTGGCATTTTTCAGCCCGGCATTGTTAATATTAATTGGCATTGTGTTTAGCCTCGCTAGATAAAGTCTCTCGGTTACTTATCGACCGTACTCAAAAAAACTTAAGTAAATATTTTAACAATTTTATAAATTGACGGTCACTTCATTTAATCCTGTGACAACAGCCTGTACCGATTTGTTCGACCGTGCGTTTTCAACAACCACAGATTCACCTTTAAGGCCATCAGCCAATGCCCTTCCGGCAGCAGTAATTCGCAATGTTTTATCCTGAGCTACTATTGTAACGCTTTGGCCCTCACATACAAGACAGGTGTCGCTGGCGCTTATTGCTTGCCCTGCGCTAATGCGCTTTTTAATGCGAGCGCCCACTAAAGCCGTCATGTCGGTGAACACATTGGAGCGCACACGATTAAGGTCAATTTCAGAATAAACTAAGTCACTCTCGCTTATCATTTGCCCCGGCGACATTGGAGAAGCAGCTGTAACGACATTTTTATAGTGATATATACGGACAGGCACGTAAGTTCGCCAGTGAGCGGCTGCAGTGCACTCTATTTCAATTGTCGTGTAACTGTCTAAAGTCGCATTATTGGCTAAATCAACTTTCGGCTGTTGTGGGCAGACTTTCGGCGTCATGCGAGGGTCAAGGTTATTCGCAACAACTTCTACGCGTCCGTTATCAGGGGCTGATACTCTTTGCTCTACGTAATTGTGAGCCAACTCCTGTAGGGCTTTATAATCAAAGCGCAGGCTCTGCTTTTTACTGGTTTCATCCGCGTTAGCCGGGCCTATACCGGTAAACGATGCAGCAAAAATAAAAAGCGAACTGATCAGTAGCGATTTACGTACTATCATAAAAATTCCTGATGTTATTCGTTAAGGTTCTCTGGTCGAGTGCCGAAAAAAACGGTATAACGTCAAAAGTTCGGCAGTTCGATGGTTTCAGTATGGTTGTTGTTGATGTAAGCAAGTACCGTGCCGAAGTAGAGGTCCCCTGCCATATAACAGGAGTGAATAATGGCCAGTATTCTTGATTCAGTGAATCAGCGCACACAAATGGTCGGACAAAACCGGCTGGAACTTTTAATGTTTAACCTTAATGGCAGGCAGCGGTTTGGCATTAACGTATTTAAGGTGCGTGAAGTTCTGCCTTGTCCCAAACTGACCGCTATGCCTCGGCGAAATCCTCTTATTCGAGGTGTTGCGCACATTCGGGGACAGGCTATTTCCATTATTGACTTAAGTATGGCGACTGGTGGACCCGAGTTAACCGGTATTGAAAACCGCTTTGTAATTATTGCGGAGTACAACCGAACCATTCAGGGGTTCCTGGTGGGTGGAGTTGACCGCATTATTAACATTAACTGGGAAGATGTTATGCCACCGCCGAAAGGCACAGGCCGGGGCGCTTACTTAACAGCCGTTACTCAAATTGAAGATGAGCTGGTTGAGATTATCGATGTTGAGCGAATCCTTGCTGACATTATGCCAACCAATATGGACGTCAGCGACGATGTTGCCAATGCGCCAATAAACGTGGCCAAAGAAGACTTAACCATCTTAATTACTGATGACTCTTCAGTTGCCCGTAATCAGATTAAACGAGCGTTGCAGTCTTTAGGAATTTCGTTAGAGGTTAAGAAGAACGGTAAAGAAGCTTTAGACTATTTAAAAGAGAAGTCCAAAGAGGTTGGGGGGCTTGTGCATCCTCATGTTCCGGTATTAGTTTCTGACGTTGAGATGCCGGTAATGGATGGGTATACCTTAACTGCAGAAATTAAGGCTGACCCAAATTTGCGTGATGTTCACGTTATTTTGCATACATCATTGAGTGGCGTCTTTAATCAGGCTATGGTGAAGAAAGTTGGAGCCGATGATTTTATTGCAAAATTTCATCCGGATGAACTAGCGACCGCTGTTCAAAAATGGCTTAATACGGTTGTAGACTGACGTGTTACGTCAGGTGAGATATCGGACCTGGCGTGAACGTCGGCCAGGCTACGAAACAAAAAACGAAATGGAAGTAGTTTATATAACGTGTTGAATCGCGAATTAAGTTTATCGGAATATCAGGAATTTCGTCAGTTTCTGGAGCATCAGTGCGGAATTGTACTGGGTGAGAGCAAACTCTACCTGGTGAAGAGTCGTTTAGGCCCTTTGATGGGGCGTTTTAATGTCGACTCTTTAGCTGAACTGGTAAAACGTTCAATGAAAATTAGTGAACGTGCCTTACGTGCTGCGGTAATTGACGCAATGACCACCAACGAGACTTTGTGGTTCCGTGACACTTATCCGTTCGAAATTTTGAGTAACCGAATCTTCCCCGAATATAAAAATCATTCCGGACCTTTAAAAATATGGTCGGCTGCCTGTTCATCAGGACAAGAGCCGTATTCTATTGCGATGACGTATTTAGAATATAAGGCAAAAAGTCCCGGCGCATTGCGTGCCGGAATAAAGGTAACGGCTACGGATATTTCGAATAAGGTTCTGGAGCAGTGTGGCATCGGAGAATATGACAGCCTTGCTTTGGCCCGCGGCTTGTCAGCAGAGCGACGTAAAAAGTTTTTCACCGACGCCGCAAGCAAGCCTGGTTCTATGAAAATAAAAGATGAACTTAAGCAATTCATTCATTTTCGTCATTTGAACTTATTGGACAGCTATTCTTTGTTGGGTAAGTTTGACGTAATTTTTTGCCGCAATGTTCTTATTTACTTTGCCCCGGAAGTAAAGCGGAAAATTATTGCCCAATTTCGGCAATCACTAAACCCCGGTGGCTATCTTTTCCTGGGTGCCTCAGAGTCTATTTCCGGACTCACCGACGATTTTGAAATGATCCGCTGCCAGCCCGGCATTATTTACAGAAGAAAATAACCTTCCGCAGAGAATACCTGTTAGAAACCTCTTGTAATTAAACTGGCACGCTTCCTGCATTGTCTTCACCATCGAACACTGTGGAGACAAAAATATGGCACTTTCCATGGATAAACTGATGGGAATACAGCAACACACGCTGGGTATACGTACTCAGCGAGCGGAGCTTATTGCCAATAATATCGCCAATGCCGATACCCCTGGCTACAAAGCGAAAGGTCTGGACTTCCAGCAAGCGTTGCAACAAGCGCAGCGTGGTATGGAAAACCATAAAATGGCACGCACCCACGAAAAACACTTCAGCGTTGAGATAAAACCTCAGGGTACAGAGAAGTTCCGAGTTCCATCACAGCCGGATACCGGTGACGGTAATACCGTTGATGTGCAGTTGGAACAAAACTTGTATGCCCAAAATGCACTGGAATATGAAATGACCATGAACTTTCTCGACGGCCGTATTAGTGGTGTGAAGAAAGCCTTGGGCGGACAAGGGAGATAATAAGTCATGAGTCTGTTTAATATTTTTAATGTGACCGGTTCTGCCATGAGTGCGCAGTCAGTAAGACTGAACACAACGGCAAGTAACCTGGCCAATGCCAACTCGGTAAGTAGCAGTATTGATGAAACCTATCGAGCGAGAAACCCGGTTTTCGCAACGGCTTTAGCGGATGCCAGAGGGGATTATAAAGGTAATAGTCTGACTAATCAGACTCAGGCAGGACAGGCCGCAGGCGTTAAGGTTTTGGGAATCGTTGAAAGCCAGGACCCACTACAAATTGAATATGCTCCAAATCATCCTATGGCTGACGAGAGTGGCTACATCTATCGGCCTAACGTTAACACTATGGAAGAGATGGCAAATATGATTTCGGCTTCGCGTTCCTACCAGACAAATGTGCAGGTAGCGGACACTGCCAAAACAATGACACAGCGTTTATTGCGTCTGGGTCAAGGGTAAGCAGGAGATAACAAATGGAAGGCGTAAGCAATAATTCCTACATCGACAGCATGAAGTGGAAGAAAGAAGAAGGAGCTAAGTTTGCTGATCCTGATGAGGAACAGAAACTTCAGCAGGAAGATTTCTTCAAGCTGTTAACCGAGCAGTTGAATATGCAAGACCCGTCTAAGCCGGTTGAGAATGATCAAATGATTGCTCAGATGACCAGCTTTACCATGGCGGAAGGTATCAGTGGCTTGTCGGATCGTTTTGACCAGTTTGCAAATGATATGACTTCAAATCAGGCGCTACAGGCTTCAACTATGGTTGGTCGCAAAGTTCTGGTGCCGACAGACCAGGCCAACCTTGAGTCAGGCGCAGGAGTTACGGGAATGATAGCAACACCGCAGTCAGCCCAGAATGTGAAAATTAATATTAAGGACTCAACCGGAGCCTTGGTTAAAACCATTAACTTGGGAGATATGCCTCAAGGCACGAAAGAGTTTGAGTGGGACGGAACAATGTCTGACGGCTCGGAAGCTCCGGCTGGAAATTATTCCTTCTCGGTAAATGCCAGTGTCGGTGGCCAGACTGAAGAATTACCCATACAGATGCACGCTCGCGTGCAAAGTGTCAGCACCGGCGGTGATCGCGGTGTGGTTTTGAATCTTAAAGGATTAGGTGGCATCAAGCTTTCTGATGTGACTGAAATTAGCTAACAGGTGAGGTGACTTATGTCATTTAATATTGCACTCAGCGGAATCAACGCATCGCAGAAAGATCTGGATACGACCGCGAATAATATTTCAAACGTGAAAACAACGGGCTTTAAACAGTCCCGCGCAGAGTTCGCGGACGTTTATGCGACGAGTATTTTTAACGCAGGTAACACAAAAGTGGGTGACGGTGTTTTAACCTCGTCGGTCGCGCAGCAGTTTAGCCAGGGAACACTGGATTTCACTGAAAACTCGTTGGATATGGCTATTTCAGGTAACGGCTTTTTTGCTACTACCGATGGCCTTGGTTCGCGTGATATGACTTATACCCGTTCAGGTGCTTTTAAGTTAAACGATGATAAGTTCATCGTTGATAATCAAGGCAACTACCTGCAGGGCTACCAAGTTGACCGTAATAGTGGTACCGCATCATCGGTGGCTTTGGCTACGACTCAACCTATTCGTATTCCGGATGTAGCTGGTGCACCGCAAAATACCGATAATGTCTTTACTGCTTTTAACGTTGATGCGCGTCGCTCGCCGATAGATGGCGCTGCTAACCCATTTGATCCTGGTACACCAAGTACATATCACAGCTCTACTTCTGCAACTATTTATGATTCATTAGGTGAGTCCCATACATTATCGACTTACTATGTGAAACGGGATAATAACCAATGGGACGTTTATGCCACTTTCGATGGTGATGAAATTGACTTAGCTCCGACGGGAACAGCGGTAGCATCTCCTGATACCTCAATTAATGGCAACTCAGGATTACGTCTAACCTTTTTAGGAAACGGTGAGCCGGATGTTCCAGCTGGACAAACAACGTTTGATCCCGGTTCAATTGACTTGTCAGGTAATAACGCCGCGGGCGACCCGTATTTAAACAACGGTGCAGATGCCCAAACGGTCCAGTTTAACTTCCAGGATCTTTCGGGTACTACCAGTCCTACTCAGTTTGCTTCAGATTTTGAGGTGACTAACCTTGATCAGGATGGCAGCACAGTTGGACGCTTAACGAACGTGGATATTGATAAGTCAGGTTTAATTGCGGCAACTTACTCTAATGGTGATGTTCAGTACCTGGGTCAGGTTTCCATTGTTCGCTTTGCTAATGAACAGGGCCTGACGCAAATTGGTGGTACCAAGTGGCGTGAGAGCATTGACTCGGGCGAGCCGCTTTCTGGTGAAGCGAATACCGGTACTTTTGGTGGTATTGAAGCTTCTGCGCTCGAAAACTCAAACGTTAACCTGACCAAAGAGTTGGTTGACTTAATTACAGCGCAACGTAACTTCCAGGCAAATTCACGTTCGCTTGAAGTTAACAACACCATTAATCAGACCATTCTTCAGATTCGTTAATCGCTTTTATCTGTCAATTAAAAAGACGCCTTCGGGCGTCTTTTTTGTTTCTGGCATGAAATCTGCATTATCAAACGCAGATGACAAAATTTTGGCTGGAGGTCAGCTATGGACAAGATGCTATGGGTAGCGATGAGCGGCGCAAAGGAGAATATGAACTCCGTTGCCGTACGCGCCAATAACTTAGCTAACGCCAATACCACGGCGTTTAAAGCCGACTTACAACAGGCACGGGCAATGCAGGCCTTTGGTGAAGGTTTGCCGACTCGGGTCTTTTCTATGACAGAAAGCCCGGGGCAAAACTTTGCCAGTGGGGCAATACAGACGACCGGACGTAACATGGATGTTGCGATTAAAGACCAGGGTTGGATTGCGGTCGACGACGGCAACGGCAATGAGCGTTACACCCGAAATGGCAGTCTGGAAGTTGGCACCGATGGCATGCTGAAAAACTCTAATGGCCAAACGATTTTAGGCGACAACGGACCCATTTTTGTGCCCATGCCAATTGATAACCTGGTTATCGGCTCCAACGGTAATGTATCCATACGCCCTATGGGAGCTCCGGCTGACGCAATGGAAGTGATTGATCGGATTAAGCTGGTGAACCCACCGAACGGCAATATAGAAAAAGGTAATGATGGTCTGTTTAAGCTAAAAGATGACCAGCAGGCTTTTGCTGATGCCAACGTGAAACTGGAAATTGGCGCTCTGGAAGGGAGCAATGTCAATAGTGTCGAAGAAATGACACATATGATTGCACTGCAGCGCCAGTACGAAATGAACGTCAAATTAATGAAGACGGCCGATGAGAACGCACAGCGCTCTGAATCGCTGATGAGAATGAGCTAATCGTAGCCCGAGGAGAAACACTATGAACCCAGCATTATGGATAAGTAAAACCGGACTGGATGCGCAGCAACGCGATATTTCAGTCATTTCCAACAACCTGGCGAACTCCAGCACGATTGGCTTTAAGAAAAGCCGGGCGGTGTTCGAAGATTTGCTGTACCAGAATATTAATCAGCCAGGTGGTCAGTCCGCTCAGGACACTGAGCTACCTAACGGCTTGATGCTTGGTGCCGGTACTAAAGTAGTTGCAACGCAAAAAGCACATACTCAGGGTAATGTTCAGACAACGGACAATTCATTGGACGTGATGATTGACGGCAAAGGCTTCTTTCAGGTGTTGATGCCGGATGGAAACATTTCCTATACCCGGAATGGTCAGTTTTCACTGAACGAAGAAGGTGAAATGGTAACCTCGGGTAACGGCTACACCATAGAGCCGGCTATTCAGATACCAGAAGACGCGATGTCGGTCAGCATTTCGCAAGAAGGTGAAGTGACGGTTACTCAACCGGGCAACCCGGACAACGTTGTTGTCGGGCAGCTTAACCTGGTTAACTTTATTAACCCGGCGGGCTTACAACCTATGGGTCAGAATTTATATAAAGAGACGGCTGTAAGTGGTGCGCCTTTAGAAGCCGTTCCCGGTGTTGACGGAATGGGGAATACCATTCAGGGCGCGCTGGAAACCTCAAATGTGAATGTAACTGAAGAGCTGGTGAATCTGATTGAAAGTCAACGGGGTTACGAGATGAATTCAAAAGTAATTTCTTCTGTAGACCAGATGTTGAGCTATGTGAATCAGCAGCTTTAATTGAATAAATAGCGGGTGAGTCTATGCGTTTTTTACTTTTTACTTTAACAGCGTTGGTCATGGCGGGGTGTGCGCAAACGCCACATAAACCGATGCCAAATGACCCATATTACGCACCCGTATTACCGGAAGAGCGTGCCCAGCCTGTTGTACCAACAGGCTCTCTATTTCAGGACGCTTACGCAGACAACCTGTATTCCGATATTAAAGCGCGGCGGTTAGGCGACATTATTACTGTGACGCTACAGGAACAGACAACGGCCAGCAAAACGGCAACCACTGAAACCTCAAAAGAGAGTTCGGCAGAACTCGGCGCACCAACGATGTTTGGGCGTGATATTACCGTTGGCGGTAACCCTTTATCGGCAGGCGTCAATGGCACCAGAAACTTCAGCGGTGACGGAAGCTCTGATCAGAGTAATCAGCTTAACGGTGAGATTACCGTTACGGTTATAAAAGTACTGCCAAACGGTAATTTAATTGTTCGGGGTGAAAAGTGGATGCGAATTAATACCGGCGACGAGTACATTCGTTTAACCGGTATGATCCGGCCTCAGGATATTACTGCAGCTAACCAGATCCCATCCACTCGCGTGGCGAACGCGCGCATAGAGTACTCGGGTACAGGCAGTCTGGCGCAAGTTCAGGAGCAGGGTTGGTTAACTCGGTTCTTCAACAGCCCAGTATGGCCATTCTAAGGAGTAAGGCATGAGAACGGTTAAATTCATTGCACTTTTGGTCAGCCTGATGTCAATGCTGGTTGCCCCGGTACAGGCTTCACGCATAAAAGATATTGCGTCGGTTCAGGGCATTCGGGACAACCAACTTATTGGTTATGGTCTGGTAGTCGGTTTACCGGGAACGGGTGAACAGACGCCGTTTACCGATCAGACATTCCGCACCATGCTGGGCAATTTCGGCATTAATATTCCAGCTAATGAACGACCCAAAATTGATAATGTGGCGGCCGTTGCCGTACATGCGGATCTGCCTGCCTTCGCAAAACCCGGTCAAAAAATTGATGTCACCGTGTCTTCTGTTGGCAGTGCCGATAGTTTGACAGGCGGTACCTTGTTGCAAACCTTTTTGAAAGGTGCCAATGGTGAAGTTTATGCGGTTGCGCAGGGCAGCCTAATTGTGGGCGGCTTAGGCGCCGAAGGTAATGATGGTTCCCGTATTGTTATTAACACGCCGACGGTCGGTCGAATTCCGAATGGTGGCGTCGTTGAGCGTGAGGTTCTGTCGGGTTTTGGCTCTTCCGATTACTTTACCTTTAACCTGCACCAGTCAGACTTTACGACAGCCAAGCGTATGGCAGAAACCATTAATGGCATAGTTGGTGAAGGCACAGCACAGGCGGTAGACGCGACTTCTGTTCGGGTGAGGGCGCCTCGAGATATGAATCAGCGGGTCAGCTACATGTCGACACTGGAAAACCTGGAAGTGCAACAAGCTGCCGCCGCCGCGAAAATTATTGTTAACTCGCGTACCGGAACTATTGTGGTTGGTCAGAATGTTGAATTGCGTCCTGCAGCGGTTGCACATGGCAACATGCAGGTGACCATTGCAGAGAACGTGAATGTAGATCAGCCAAACCCCTTTGGTCAGGGAGAAACTGTTGTTACACCCCAGTCGATAATTGACGTCAATCAGGATGATGCCCGTATGTTTGTTTTCGAGCCCGGAACCACGCTGAATGATTTGGTTCGCGCTGTGAATCAAATTGGCGCTGCTCCGGGAGACATGATTGCTGTACTGGAAGCACTAAAGCAAGCCGGTGCGTTATCTGGCGAGCTTATTGTAATCTAGCGGCGGTTTAAACTATGACGGTTTCAGACTCTCATCTAAAGCAAGCGCAGCACGCCATGGATACCCACAGCCTTGACGGGCTGCGGAAGCGTGCGTTCAAGCCCGATGACAAAGAAGCCTTGATGGAAGCCGCGCAGCAGTTTGAAGCCATATTTCTGAATATGGTGATGGGCAGTATGCGAAAGGCCAACGCCGTGTTTGAGAAAGACAACTTACTTGATAACCGTTACACCAATATGTATCGCGATATGTATGACCAGCAATTGACCTCAGAACTGTCCAGCCAGGGCACTCTGGGGTTGGCTGAGTTGATGGTAAAGCAGCTAGGTGGTGACGACAGTTATGTTCCGGCATCAATGAATCGCAATGGCGCGAACCTTGACGACCCGCGCATGAAGAACCGCGCCGACATGAGCAATGCCTCGCAGAAAGTCAGTGACCAGGGCGGTATTGATGCGGGTCTGTATTACGGGAATCAGCGAGTGAATACCGTCAAGCTGAGCGATGGCGATGCGACCTTTAATTCCCCGCAAAGCTTTATTGCTGCGCTAAAGCCTCATGCCGAGAGAATCGCCAAAGAAGCCGGTTTAAATCCGGATGTACTGATGGCGCAGGCGGCACTGGAAACTGGCTGGGGCAAGCGACTGGTACCGGGACGCCATGGTGGTTCCAGTAATAACCTGTTTAATATTAAAGCGGATACACGTTGGGACGGCGATAAGTCTCATGTCAGCACCCTGGAGTTTGACGGTGAAGTGGCTCGCAAAGAACGCGCTGCGTTTCGATCCTACGCTAACGTGGAACAGAGCTTGCAAGACTACGTAAACTTTATAAAAGAGCATCCGCGTTACCAACAGGCACTGAAAGTCGCTGATGACCCTAAACAGTATACGCAAGCACTGCAGGAGGCCGGTTACGCGACCGATCCTCAGTACGCACAGAAGATTCAGTCGGTATTAAATAATCCGGCTTTTGTTGATAAAGAAATTTAGGAATGCGGCAGGCGGCAAAAAATTGCCGTATTGGCTAAATAATATTCGCTCGGTGCCGATAACGGTCATAGAGTAACTGGAGAATCATCGATGAGTTTTGACTTATTAAATATCGGGAAAAACGGCATATTGGCGCACCAGCAAAGCCTGCAAGTGACCGGCCAGAATATTAATAATACGAACACACCGAGTTATGTTCGCGAGCGTACCGAGTATTTCGAAAGTCAGTTCGGAGGTTTAGAGCGCGTTCGTGTCGAACGTATGATTGATCAGTTCGCAAACCGGCAGCTGCGAACGGACATTTCTAAAGTCAGTTACTATGAAGCGAATCTGGAGCAAGCTGAGCAGCTCGATACTTTGCTGGGCGATAGCACGACCAACGTTGCTTCTTCTGTAGAGAGCTTCTTTAACACGTTGCAAGATGCTAATAATGATCCTGGTTCAGTGACTGCGCGCCAACTGGTATTGGCTGAAGCCGACGCCATGGTGACCAAATTTAATGACTTTTCCCAGTACCTCGACCAACAAAAAAGTATTATTAACGACCGTCTGACCTTATCGACCGATCGCATTAATTCAATTTCAGAAAACCTTGCTGAACTGAACTCAAAAATTCAGTCGTCTAATGGGAAGAACAGTGACAACGGCGATATCAACGCTTTACTGAATAAACGCGATGAACAATTACGTCAGCTTGCGGAGTTGGTTCAGTTCAGCACGGTTGAGCAGAAAAATGGCGCGGTTGCGGTCAACTTAAAAAACGGACAGCCATTGGTTTTAGAAGACGGTCGATTTAATGCGGTAGCGGTAAAAAGTAACCCTGATACCGAGCGTTTAGAAATGGTGCTTCAAAAAGAGCATGGCGGCGGTAAGACAAGTGAGTTTTATGTGCCAACGGATGAAGTTGGTGGTTCTGTGGGGGGGTATCTCGAGTACCGGGACGAAGTGTTAATGCCAACGCAAAAG
This sequence comes from Idiomarina sp. ST10R2A5, assembly GCF_051842325.1. Classification (NCBI taxonomy): domain Bacteria; kingdom Pseudomonadati; phylum Pseudomonadota; class Gammaproteobacteria; order Alteromonadales; family Idiomarinaceae; genus Idiomarina; species Idiomarina sp. ST10R2A5. The sequence goes on from NZ_JBNIEX010000008.1 coordinate 57,551, forward strand.
CGTTTAGGGCAGTTGGCAATACGTATTGCGGACTCGATGAATACACAAAACCAAAAAGGCATGGACTTAGATAACCAGCTGGGCCGGAAGATTTTTGACCTGTCAAAAACCGAGTCAGAAGCCATTCCTTATTCTGACAATGGTGGTACCGGCGAAATTAATGTGAGCGTTTTAGAGGGAGACAGTAAGTCGTTTCCATCAGAAAACCTGCGTATTACCAAAACCGGAAACCCCGATGAATACGAAATTGTACCGATAAATAGTGATGGTACGATTGTCAGTGGTGCCGATACTATTACGGTTACTCAGGCCTCACCGGGGACGGTTGATATTACTGAGCTGGGTATTTCTCTCGATTTGACTGGTGCTGCAAATGCAGGTGACCAGTTCTTAGCAAAACCAGCGGAAAGTGCTGCGTCAGAAATCAGTTTGGCCATTCGCCGCCCGGAAGATATTGCATTAGCAAACCCTATTCGGGTTAAAGATGGTATGGATAACCAAGGCGCGGCCGGCATTGAAATAGCGGCCATTAATACGCCAGATAGTTATTATGATACTACTAACAATACACTGTTAGACAGTGCTCCCGCCCGTATCGAAGTAACAGGGCAGACAGGTAATGCTTATGACCTGGAGGTCTTTGCTAAAGACGGAACCAGTTTAGGAACTATTACCGGCACGACCGATTTAAACGGTATTTTAGATCAAGCCAGCTTAGCCAACCCAGACTACGAAGTTGACATTAATGGCGAACCAGCTGTAGGCGATGAGTACTTTATTGAATACAACACCAACGGTTTTGATGACAACAGTAACGGACAATCTATGGCTGATTTGCAACGTCAGCAGTTGGTCCGCCGCTCTGGTGGCGAAGAAGCGGAACCGACAATGACTTTTAACGAAAGTTACGGTCGTTTGGTATCTGATGTCGGTAGCCGCGTGAGCCAAAATCGTGTTTTACGCGACTCGGCTGAAGCTATTAAGTCACAAACTGAGGCGCTGTATGACTCACAAGCCGGAGTGAACTTGGAAGAAGAGGCTGCGAACTTAATTCAGTACCAACAAGCTTATACGGCCTCGGCCAGAATTATCACTACGTCGCAAACCATTTTTGACACGCTGCTGAATTCACTGAGGTAATTATTATGCGCTTAAGTACCAACTTATTTTTCCAGCGTGGTCTGGACAGTTTACAAACCTCGCAGAATCAGCTGGATAAAATTCAGCAAATGCTGACTAAGCAAACCAAAATTCTAAGTCCTGCAGATGATCCAATTGGCAACTCTCAGGTACTGGCACTGAATGAAAAAATTGGCCAGAACGAACAGTTTGAACGTAACTCGGTAACGCTGGAAAATAATCTGCGCCGCGAGGAAAGTGTATTAAGTAGCATTACTGATGCGATTCAGAAAGCGCGCACTTTGGCGGTGCAAGCGGGGAATGGTAGTTATGATCAAACCAACCGTAAAGCCATAGCGTCAGAGCTACGAAATATTGAAACCTCTATCTTTGATTTAACCAATGCGCAAGATGAGTCGGGCGAGTATATTTTTGCCGGGTACCAAAACCGTACCCAGCCGATGGAATTTGATGATGCCACCCAGTCGTATCAATATGTAGGCGACCAGGGGCAGCGTACAATTCAGTTGTCACCGACCTTATACCTGCCCGCTAACGATCCGGGTAGCCGCGCGTTTTCAAATGTGTCTAAGCGGGTGGACTTTGAGCTAACCGGCGGAAACAACTTTATTGAAAAAGTAGAAGTTACCGACAGAAACGCGTTAATTGCGGATACTGAAGCGCGCCTCGATGCTGGTGACCCGACCGATTTTACGGTTAATTTTACCGGGCCTGACACTTATGAAATTGATGATGGTGTAAATCCGGTAGTGACCGGCACAGTGAATGAAGGTAAGGTTGAATACAACGGTATGGCACTGGAGCTTAATCCTGACAACTTACCAGCAGCGGGAGATTCTTTTAGCTACAGTATAGGCGAGCCAGTCTCCCGTAACCTGCTGACTCAAATTGGGGATTTAGCTGATGCGTTGGAGGCATCGGGTCCAGACAGTAAAGGCTTCCATGAAAGCGAAATTGGTTTTGCGTTGGATGATTTTAATACGGTGATTAGTGATTTGACGGATACCCAGGCGTCTGTCGGTGCGCGTTTAAACGTTATGGATAACGCAAAACTGAGCAACGCTGATATTGAAATAGTGAATAAAAAGGCACGTGCGGATATATCCGATGTGGACTATTCAGAAGCCGTAACCGATTTGGTAAAAAATGAAACAATTTACTCAGCCGCTCAGCAAGTGTTTACTCGTATCAGCCGTTTGAGTCTGTTCGATTACTTATAATGTGTGATGTAGCCTGACGCTATTGCGTCAGGTGAGATGCACCCCATCGTGTACGCCAGAACTCACACCAATTAAAAAAACTTCAAATTTTTTCAAAAAAATTCTAAAGCTCCCCAAAACCCTGCCGATATCCTTTGTGAGAGGAAATTTTAATCAGGCGAAACACGAAGCCGAACACTTCCTCCGGCTTGGCAACAACGATTGAATCCAAGCTTAGGCTAGAAACTGAGGAGCAATACCATGGCACTTTATGTAAACACTAACGTCAGCTCACTGAACGCACAGCGTCAGCTGATGGGCTCAGGTAACCAGCTTGACCAAGCATTCGAACGTTTGTCGTCAGGCTTCCGTATCAATAGCGCTGCAGATGACGCTGCAGGCTTGCAAATCTCAAACCGTTTGGGTTCTCAAATTAACGGCTTGAATCAAGGTAACCGTAACGCGAACGACGGTATCTCTATGGCGCAAACCGCTGAAGGTGCGTTGGACGAATCAACCAACATTCTGCAACGTATGCGTACACTGTCTATTCAGTCAGCAAACGGTTCGAATTCAGATACAGATCGTGCAGCGCTGCAGAAAGAAATTGGTAACCTGCAACAAGAATTGACTCGAATTGCTGAAACTACTAGTTTTGGTGGTAAAAACTTATTAGATGGCAGTTTTGGTACTGAAAAATACCAAGTTGGTGCCAATGCGAACGAGACAATCTCTGTTAGCCTCCGCGATGTAGGTGCTAATTCAATTGGTAACAATAAAATTGAAGGAGCCGGTGGTACTTTAGGTACGCAAACTGCAACAGCAGCCGCAGACTTTACTGTTGGCCTGACAGCTGGTGATATCACTCTAGGTGGTCCTGACGGTAATTCTGTAATTAGCCTGACAGCCACTGATAAAGCAATGGATGTTGTTGGTAAAGTCAATGGGGCAGGTACTGGTGTTACAGCTTCTACTAAAGTCGAAGCTACTATTTCTAACTTCCAAAGTACTGACGAGGGCACGCTTAGTATTGGAGATGAAAGTTTTAATTTGGCTGAGTACAACGGCTCTTTGACTAAGCTTTCTGAAGATTTAGGTAAAGCAGGGATTGATGCTACCGTAGACAATGGTGAACTTACTATTTCTGCCGAAAACGTAAACGGTATTCAGATTTCAGGTGGTGTGGCTGGTAATACGGTTACGTTAACAGGCGCTGGTGCTCCAGGTACGTCGCTTGCTGTTGATGATACTAATACTAGTGTGGTCGTTGATGCAGAAATACAGCTCGAGTCTCGTGATTCATTCTCTATTACAAATGATGGAACAGCGGATGAAACGGAAGTATTTGGTGCGAGCGAATCAACGCTAAGTGAAGTCGGTCAGATTGATGTAAGCACTTATGAGGGCTCTCAAGATGCCCTTGGAACTATTGATGCCGCAATCGCTCAAATCGATGCACAACGTGCAGACTTAGGTGCGGTTCAAAACCGTTTCCAGGCGACAATTCGTAACCAATCGAACATCGCTGAGAACCTGGAAGGTGCGAAGTCTCGAATCAAAGATGCTGACTTTGCCGCAGAAACTGCGAAACTGACTCAGGCTCAGATCCTGCAGCAGGCTTCACAGACTATCTTGGCGCAGGCGAACCAGCGTCCACAGGCGGCACTGCAGTTACTGGGCTAATTGCTTAACTAACTCAACCGTCACTAAAAACCGGAGCTTTTGCTCCGGTTTTTTTATGCCTGTAATTCAAAGAGTTAACAATAAAAATCGATACCGCTTAAAAAAACTTCAGTTAAACGCTAAAGTTTTCAGCATGGCTTACCGATAACATACATGGATAATTGTTTTAGTGCTAAACTGCACAGTAACTAAGGAAAAGGTGAGTATTATGGCAGACATGTCAGTTGAAAGCCGCGCGTTAAGTCCCTTAAGTAGTGCAGCGGGTGGTTCACCGAACAAGGCGGAGCGGCCGCAGGACCAAAAGGTCATGGACGCGGTCAGCCAAGTTCAGGAACGCACCGCTGATAAAGTGGAAAAGCAGGCAAGTAGTGAGAGTATTGCAGACACGGTAGAGGAAATGAATCAGTCATCGACTATTCGGAATACCAGTTTGCAGTTTGTATTCGATGAAAGAGACGAGCCACCGGTGGTTAAGGTGATTGATACAGACAACGGTGAAATGATTCGTCAAATTCCGTCAGAATTGGTTGTGAAGTTATCTAAAGCTATTGAAGAAATGGCCGATAACGAGAACAGTCGGATGGGATTTTTATTCGACAACCAGATTTAAGTGAGGTGTTGATATGCCATTAATTTCATCAACGGGTGCGCGTTCAGGTTTAGACCTGCAGGGCCTCATCGATGCGACATTACAGGCCGAGCGTGTTCCTAAGAAAAACCGCTTGGACCAACAGGAAGGCCGCTTAACAGTGGAGCTATCGGCTGTTGGTGAAATGCGTTCGGCATTATCAAAGCTCCAGGAAAGTGCTGAGAAGCTGACTGACGGTAGCTTGTTTAGTGCCATGAAAGCGTCAGTCACTCAGCCAGACTCTGGTGATGTTGTCAGTGTTGAAAGCTCAGAAAACGCTAGTGCTGGCAACTTTGAGCTGTTTGTTCAACAGCTGGCTAAAGGAAGTCGAGCAGTGTCTGCTGACGGTGCTTTTGCCAGTGCGGATGATGAGGTTAATACCAATGCGGGTTCGTTAACCTTTGGCGCTGGAGATGAGAGCTTTACGCTAAATATTGAAGCGGGCTCAACGCTGGAAGATATTCGCAATGCGGTCAACTCATCTGATGATAACTTTGGCGTTACAGCGGATATTATTAATACCGGCACTGAGGCCAAGTTAGTCTTCCGCTCAAGTGTCACTGGTGCGGGTAATGACTTAACCGTTACTAACGACAACGCTGAGTTTGATGCTATTTCAACTCAAGCCAACGGCGGTGGTGCTGGGGGCATGGCCATTGCCGCAGATGATCAGGCGACTGATGCCATTATTGAGATTGACGGCATTCAGGCTACCAACGACACCAATACTTTCACTGATGTTATTCAGGGATCGACCATTACGGCTCTGAAAGAATCGGAAGGCACTGAAAAGGCGCAGTTGTCGATAGCTCGTGACGACGCCGGTGTTCAAAAGTCCATAGACAGCTTTGTAAAAGCCTATAACAGCACTGTTGATTTGCTCAGTGAAATTGGTGGCGAAGACAGCATGATGCAGGGGGATGCAACTGTTCGTACTCTGAAAGGACAGCTTAACAATGTGCTGACCAGCACTTTTGGTGAAGGGCAAACCTTGTTTGACTTAGGTTTCGGTTTAGACAACGATGGCCGCTTGCAGCAGGAAAACCCAGTCACTAACGTCAAGGATGTGCTCGCTGAAAACCCATCGGCATTACAAAATGTCATTGGTGGCGAAAACGGCTTGGCAGCGCGCATGGAAACTCTGCTAGATGGTTATGTAAGTGCCGGCGGCTCACTGCAAATGCGCCGAGACTCTATCAATGAAAGTTTGGACCGTGTCGAAGAAAGCCGAGAGTCATTGGCATTGCGCATGGAATCACTGCGCGAGACACTAAACTCAAAATATCAGGCACTGGATTCCTTAGTTGGCCAGCTACAAAGCCGTGGCAATGCAGTCACTGCACAGTTAGCAAACTTACCGGGTTTTACCCGGGACAATGATTAATTAGAGGTAATTACTTATGAATATGAAGCTTAAAGGCTATACTAAAGGCTCACTAGAAACCCGTGTTGCGGGTGCAGACCCTTATCAGCTAGTACAAATGCTGATGGCGGGTGTGTTAGAGAACCTGAATTACGCCAAAGGAGCGATTCAGCGTAAAGACCTTGAGAAAAAGAGCCATTATTTAAGTAAAGCGCAGGCTATTGTTGATTCTCTGCGTTACAGCCTGGATGACACTGCAGGAGCACAGGCAACTGGCAACTTACGCGAATTGTATATGTACATGAGTACGCGTATTGCTGACGCCTCTATTGATATGGATGTTGATGCGATTGATGAAGTAGCACGTTTAATGCTGGACATTAAAGGCGCATGGGACCAAATTCCTGTCGACCAGCGTGACGTTGCGATGAACCAAATGCAGCAGGCCGCCGGGGCTTAAATTGTCTGAAGAGACACGCTCACCTAAACAGTTAAGTGCGCTCTACGAGCAGCTAAAACGACAAGTGGCAGACTCAGAGTATGAGTCTGCGGCTGACACACTTCCTAAAATACTTTCCTTTTTAGAGCAATTACCTGATGGCTGGACAGAGTCTCGCGAATGGGTGACTGTAGTTGCCGAAGTTGATAGCTACCTCAATGAAGTACAACCCGAGCTAGAAAAAGTCCTTGAAGAAACCAGCGCAGCTATCACTAAAATCGGTAAAAGCAAGAAAGGCGTCCGAGCTTATACCAAATAGTCCCATATAGACATAAGCCATTTCACAATTTACTCCCCACTCATTGAATGTGAACTAGACTATTAACTGTTTTTAGACTGTTGACAATTGTCAACGGTTGATTAATATGGAGTCTGGTATCAAAAAACACCCGAATAAGGAAATTCAGGCAGCCATTGACTTCGCTTTAGTCTATGGCTGGACGTTTAAGCTGAGTAAAGGTCATGCTTTTGGGCGCTTAAAGTGTGGGAAGGGGCATCGGCAACACCAAATTAGTGTTTGGTCAACGCCACGAAACCCATATAACCACGCCAAGCAAATAGTTCGACAAGTCATTGCCTGCGAGGAGTTAACTAAATGAACACCTACAATTTTTCTCTTGTCTTAGGTGGTATTTCCAACCGCACTCCGCTGTTGGAAGACAAGATTTATAGCGCGGGTTGTGATGATGCATTGGTGTGCTTCTATGGCTCAACAGTTTATTTGCAGTTCGACCGGGAAGCGAAAAGCTTTCAGGACGCGGTGCTGTCGGCCATTCAACAGATGGAATCATTGAGCGACTGTCGAGTAACGGCCGTTGATGCCGGTGGTTACGTCGGTATTAGCGATATTGCGGAGCGAAGCGACTTAACTAAGCAGTCTATTTCTTTGCTAAAAGAGGGTAAGAGAGGGAGTGGTGATTTTCCATCGCCTTTGTATCGTTTAACAGGTAAACAGCCATTATGGCAATGGAGTGAAGTGGCTGAGTGGTTGGCCAGCTATGAGAAAATTCCAAAGCAGTTAGCGGAGCACGCAGAGCTTGTCAGTAACCTGAACTTAGCCTTGCAGTTAAGAGACAATAAAGTGCGTATAAAGGTTGGGGAGCTAATGGAAGCTTTACCAAATAAACACTAGATACAAAAAAACCGGCTCAAAAGCCGGCTTTTCTTTCCCTGCGCCTAAGCCCAGGTCAGTAATTCTTCTTACAGTGCTTTGATCTTAGCATTCAAACGGCTTTTATGACGTGCCGCTTTGTTCTTGCTGATAAGACCTTTAGTTGCGTAACTGTCCAGCATTGGGGTTACGTCTTTCATTGCAGTGTTTGCTGCATCTTTGTCTTTCTTTTCAATAGCTGCGATTACACGTTTAAGGTAAGTACGCATCATTGAACGACGGCTTGCATTGTGGCGGCGATTTTTCTCGGCCTGAATCGCACGCTTTTTAGCAGACTTAATGTTAGCCAAGGTGAACTCCTAAATTCATTAACAGAACGCTTCTCTTATAAAGGCCGCAGATTATGCCTTTTCTGCTGTAAAAGTCAACAGCGAAAAGGGAAAAACTCACCGCTTTAAGTCAGGTTTTGATAAAATAGCATCCACCATTGGTCTCAGTTACAATCAAAAACAGAAACTTAGCTGTCAGCCGAAAGGATCTCTCTTGTCAAAAGCTTTGCTCCGTTCAGGATTTATCGTCAGTGCTATGACTCTTATATCGCGTGTACTGGGTTTGGTGCGCGATGTGGTCATTGCCAACCTGATGGGCGCCGGTGCTGCAGCGGATGTGTTTTTCTTTGCCAATAAGATCCCTAACTTCTTACGCCGGCTTTTTGCCGAGGGTGCTTTCGCGCAGGCGTTTGTACCGGTTCTGACCGAGTATAAGCAGGGTAAAGAACTGCCGGAACAGCAATTATTGATAGCTCGGGTATCCGGTACTTTAGGTACTATTGTTACTTTAGTGACAATCTTCGGTGTGGTGGCTTCCCCGGTTGTGGCCGCGCTTTTTGGTATGGGTTGGTTTTTAGATTGGTGGAACGACGGGCCGCAAGGGGATAAATTTGTACTGGCCAGTGACTTACTCCGCATTACCTTTCCTTATTTATGGTTTATTAGTTTTACCGCTATGGCCGGCGCCATACTCAATACGCTGGGCAAGTTTGCCGTAGCCGCTTTTACACCGGTATTTTTGAACGTGGCTATTATTGCGGCGGCTATCTGGTTGGCTCCGCAGCTTGAGCAACCGGAATATGCACTGGCCTGGGGCGTATTTTTTGGTGGGCTAATTCAGCTTTTATTCCAACTGCCGTTTCTGAAAAGAGCCGGGTTGCTGGTTAAACCCCAATGGGGCTGGAAAGACCCCGGCGTAACCAAAATTCGCAAACTGATGTTACCGGCTATATTTGGTGTGTCAGTCAGTCAAATTAACTTACTGTTTGATACCCTCATTGCCAGCTTTTTGATGACGGGGTCAATAAGCTGGCTTTATTACTCGGATCGGTTGCTGGAATTCCCGCTTGGGCTATTTGGTATTGCCATTGCCACGGTTATTCTGCCGGCGCTTTCTTCACGCCACGTAGACCAGTCAAAAGAAAACTTCAGTTCCACGCTCGACTGGGGCATTCGTATGGTGCTGTTGTTAGGTGTACCGGCCATGGCGGGTCTTTTTGTATTAGCAGAGCCCATGCTTATGGTGTTGTTCATGCATGGCGCCTTCAGCCCGGACGATGCGCGTATGGCGTCCTACAGTCTCATGGCCTATTCGACAGGTTTGCTGAGTTTCATGATGGTGAAAGTGCTGGCAACGGGCTTTTACTCCCGGCAGGACACTAAGCGACCGGTGAAGTATGGCATTATTGCTATGGCAGCCAATATGGTATTTAACATTGCTTTGGCCATTCCTTTTAGTTATGTCGGATTAGCCCTGGCAACGGCGGCCTCTGCGGCTATTAACGCGGGGTTACTGGGCGTTACTTTATGGCGTGAAGGCGTGCTGAAAAAGCAACCGGGAACCGGACGCTTTATACTCCAGGTGCTGTTCGCCACCACGGCGATGATAGCGGGCGTGCTCTGGTTAAGTCCGGATATTGCTACCTGGCGGACCAGTTCTTTAGTTGAACGCCCCTGGCTTTTGGCGCAGGTGATTGGGTTCGGCGCGCTGATTTATATTGCTGTGCTTGTAATAACCGGTATGAGGCCACGACATTTCCGTGCGCGTGAGTACTGATTATCGCTTCAGTATCAGTTATAATCGCGTCTTTTCCGGAAAACATTAAGATTGTGCGGGCATGGAACTGATTCGCGGTACTCATAACCTAAGAGCTGGGCATAACGGCTGTGTGTTGACCATCGGTAACTTTGATGGTGTTCACCTGGGCCATCAGGCGGTATTGAGTCAGGTCCGTGAAAAAGCGCAGCAGCTGGGCGTCCCCTCGGCAGTTATGACCTTCGAGCCTCAGCCGCAAGAGCTTTTTCAACCTGAAAAAGCCCCTGCACGGCTAACCAATTGGCGTGAAAAGTATCTCGCTCTACAGGCTCAAAATGTCGACCGACATATTGTCATTGAATTTAATAAGAAGTTTGCCAGTCAACCGGCTCGTGAGTTTATTGAGCAGACGTTGGTTGGCAAGCTGGGTGTTAAGTTTCTGGTGGTAGGCGACGATTTTCGTTTTGGCTATAAACGTGAAGGCGACTTTGAGTTGCTGCAAAATGCCGGTAAAGAGCTGGGTTTTGAAGTGGTGGACACCCGCAGTTATCGCCAACAGCAACAGCGCGTAAGCAGTACTGCCATACGCCAGGCATTAGAGCAAGGCGACTTTGATCTGGCGGAACAAATGTTGGGCCGGCCTTATCAAATGTGCGGGAAAGTCGTACACGGGCGAAAGAATGGTCGAACTATTGGTTTTCCTACCGCTAACGTGCCGCTAAAGCGCTTAAAAAGCCCCCTACACGGGGTGTTCGCGGTAACCGCTCAACTTGGTAAGGGCGGAAAAACCTATTCCGGTGTCGCTAACTTAGGAACCCGGCCAACATTAAATGGCGACGAAGTACAGCTGGAGGTGCATTTGTTTGAGTTTTCAGGCAATCTGTACGGTCAGCAGATGACGGTCACGCCAGTGGCCAAATTGCGTAACGAGCAACGGTTTGCGTCGTTACAGCACTTACAAGAACAAATTGAAAAAGATGCCGCCCGCGCACGTGATGCATTAGCGTGCCGGAGTCAGTAACTATGCGGAAATGGAAACAGTGACCCATGAGTGATTACAAACACACCTTAAACTTGCCAGAAACAGCGTTCCCTATGCGCGGTAACCTGGCTCAACGCGAGCCAAAAATGCTGGAGCAATGGTATGAAGCTGACCTGTACGGTCAAATTCGTCAAGCTAAAGCGGGCAAGCCTAAATTTATTCTGCACGACGGCCCTCCGTACGCGAACGGGCAAATTCACATTGGTCACGCCGTAAATAAAATTTTAAAAGACGTTATTGTTAAGGCAAAAACCTTAAGCGACTTTGATGCGCCTTACGTGCCGGGTTGGGACTGCCATGGCCTGCCAATTGAGTTGCAGGTAGAGAAAAAGCACGGTAAGCCGGGTAAAAAATTAAACTTGGCTGAGTTTCGTGAAAAGTGCCGCGAATATGCCATGACTCAAATTGATCAGCAACGCACAGACTTTAAACGTCTGGGCGTGTTAGGTGACTGGGATAACCCTTACCTGACCATGAACTTTAAGCAGGAAGCGGACAGTGTTCGGGCTTTGGCAAAAATCATTGATAATGGCCATTTGCATCAGGGTTTTAAGCCGGTTCATTGGTGTACTGACTGTGGTTCCGCGCTAGCTGAAGCGGAAGTGGAATATCAGGACAAAAACTCACCGGCTATTGATGTGCGCCTGCCGGTTGCTGCAACGGCGGAAACCGTCGAGCGTTTTAGCACGCCGGAAGGGCATGTTGGTGAGGGCGATGTCAGCATGGTTATCTGGACCACGACTCCGTGGACCATTCCGGCTAACCGCGCCGTTACTCTGGCAGAAGGGCTTGAGTACACGTTAGTGCAGATTGAAGCCAGCGATGACCAACCAGCAGAGCGAGTAATACTTGCTGATGATTTGGTTAAAGACTGTATGGAACGCTGGAACATTACCCACTACCACAAGCTGGGTTTCTGCAAAGGTAAAGACTTAGAAGGTCTGCAGCTACAGCATCCGTTGTTTGAGTTGCAGGTGCCGGTAATACTGGGCGACCACGTAACCACTGAAAGCGGTACCGGTTGTGTGCATACAGCGCCAGGACATGGTGTCGATGACTTCCTGGTAGGCCAACGATACGGTATTGAAGTTTATAACCCAGTTGGTGATAACGGTGTGTACAAAGACGATACGCCACTGTTTGCCGGGCAGCATGTATTTAAAGCAAATGAGCCTATTGTCGACAAGCTCCGTGAAGTCGGTAACTTGATGCATGCAGAAAGCTACCGTCACTCATACCCGCATTGCTGGCGCCACAAAACGCCGATTATTTTCCGTGCAACGCCGCAATGGTTTATCAGCATGGACAAGAAAGGTTTGCGTGCCGGTGCGTTAGATCAAATCAAAAAAGTGGGCTGGTTCCCTGAGTGGGGACAAAGCCGCATAGAGTCGATGGTAGAAGGGCGCCCTGACTGGTGTATTTCTCGTCAACGTACCTGGGGTAACCCCATTGCCATTTTCGTGAATCGCGAAACTGATGAGCTGCATCCAGACACGCTGGAACTGATGGAAAAGGTCGCTCAGCTTATTGAAAAAGACGGTGTTCAGGCGTGGTTTGATTTAGAGCCGGAAACGCTGTTGGGCGATGAAGCTGACAAATACCGTAAAGTAACCGACACGTTAGATGTCTGGTTTGACTCGGGCGTTACGCATCACTGCGTATTGCGTGAGTTTGATGGCCTGCGCTGGCCCGCTGACTTATATTTAGAAGGTTCGGATCAACACCGGGGCTGGTTCCAGAGCTCGTTGGTTACAGGCGTTGCGATGTATAACGAAGCGCCGTACCACCAGGTTCTGACTCACGGCTTTACTGTGGATGCACAGGGCCGCAAGATGTCCAAGTCTATCGGTAACGTAGTTGCTCCGCAGGACGTGATGAATAAGTTGGGTGGCGACATTCTGCGCTTATGGGTTGCATCAGCAGATTATTCCGGCGAAATGACGGTTTCTGATGAAATCCTTAAACGCTCTGCGGATGCGTATCGTCGCATTCGTAATACGTCGCGCTTTTTATTAGCGAACTTAACCGGTTTTGACCCTAAAACGGACTTAGTTGCCAGAGAAGACATGGTTGAACTGGACCGCTGGATTGTGGGACGGGCCGCTGACTTGCAGAAAGAACTGCTGGAAGCCTACGACAACTATCAGTTCCATAGCGTTGTGCAGAAGCTTATGCATTTTTGCTCAATTGAACTGGGTAGCTTCTATCTGGACATCATTAAAGACCGTCAGTACACCGCAAAGTCGGAAGGACTGGCTCGTCGTTCTTGCCAGACAGCGCTGTATCATATTGCTGAGGCACTGGTGCGCTGGATGGCGCCAATTTGTAGCTTTACGGCTCAGGAAATTTGGGACTTGTTGCCGAACGAGCGCAGTCAGTATGTCTTTACCGAAAACTGGTATCAGGGTTTTGATGAATTTGCCGGTGTGAAAGACGATGAAAACGCATTCTGGATGCAGTTGCTGGAAATTCGCGACGTGGTTAATCAGGCACTGGAGCAGTCACGCCGTAACGATGTTATTGGTGGTTCATTGCAGGCCGAAGTGACCTTGTATACTGACGATAAGTTGGCGACCTCTTTGAACCGTTTAGGTGAAGAGCTGCGTTTTGCACTACTGACATCAGAAGCGCAAGTGGCTTCTATTAATGATGCACCTGCTGACGCAGTTAAAGCTGAAAAGATGGCGTTGGCGGTTAGTGTAAAGAAATCTGAATACAAGAAGTGCGAGCGTTGCTGGCATCATCGCAAAGAGGTTGGCACATTAGAAAGCCATGCCGATTTATGCCAGCGTTGTGTAACCAATATTGAAGGTGAAGGTGAGGAGCGTCGTTTTGCCTGATTTTGCTGACCAGACTAACCGTGCAACCGGGCTACGTTTTTTGTGGCTAACGTTGTTGCTGGTGGTTGTTGATCAAATTACGAAGATTTGGGTTGCAGGTGAATTTGAGCTTTACGAAAGCCGGGTTGTTATTGAAGGCTTATTTAACTTCACCTACGTACACAACTATGGTGCCGCATTTAGCTTTTTAAGTGACGGTGGCGGTTGGCAGCGTTGGTTCTTCACCGCTATAGCTATTGCTATTAGTGTTGTTTTACTTATCTGGATGCGCCGTAACCCGGTAGGCTTGTGGCGCCAGAACCTGGCCTTTTCGCTGATTCTGGCAGGGGCTATTGGTAATGTCGCTGACCGTTTAATGTACGGCTATGTCATCGACTTTTTTGATGTGCACTATCAGGGTTGGCATTGGCCGGCCTTTAACGTAGCGGACATGGCTATTACTATTGGTGCTGCACTCATGTTGCTGGAAGCTTTTTTTGATAACCGTCGGGATAAAACTGAAGACGGTCACAAGCAGTAAGGAGTTTCGTTTGAGTCGTTTACCTATTGAGCACGGACGTGAAGTGGTTATGCACTTCACCATTAAACTTGCCGATGGTTCGGTTGCGGACAGCACCAAAATGTCTGGCAAGCCAGCGAAGTTTCGTATGGGCGATGGCAGCCTGACGGAAAACTTTGAAGCTTGTCTGGTAGGTCTGCGTGAAGGCGCCGAGCGTGAATTCACATTAGAGCCCAAAGACGCTTTTGGCGAACCCAACCCGGACAACTACTACTATGTCGACTCGGCAAAGTTTAGCGACGAAACAAAACCGGAAGTTGGCGCTATTTTGGCGTTTACTCAACCTGATGGTACCGATTTACCGGGAATTGTTCGTAAAATTGAAGGTCCAACAGTGACCATCGATTTTAATCATCCGTTAGCGGGACAAACGGTGATTTTTGAAGTAGAAATTATCAGCGTTGAGCCGTGACTGGTTAAACAAGCGGGCTGAGCGCAGGAGGAAATGATGCAGATTTTGTTGGCGAACCCACGTGGCTTTTGTGCCGGAGTTGATCGCGCTATTACTATCGTCGAGCGGGCCCTGGAAATATTCGAGCCGCCGATTTATGTGCGTCACGAAGTGGTTCACAACAAGTATGTCGTCAGCAAGCTGCGCGATGCCGGTGCGGTATTTGTGGAAGAGTTGCACGAAGTGCCGGACGACCAAATCGTTATTTTTAGCGCCCATGGCGTTTCTCAGGCGGTAAGACAAGAAGCCAAAGATCGCGGTTTGAGGGTGTTTGATGCCACCTGTCCATTGGTAACCAAGGTTCATATGGAAGTGACGCGTGCCAGTCGAAAGGGACATGAATGTGTACTCATTGGCCATGCGGGACACCCGGAAGTTGAAGGCACCATGGGTCAGTATAAGAACGCCGATGGTGGTATCTACTTAGTTGAGTCGCCTGAAGACGTGAGTAAATTGGAAGTTAAAGACTCGAAAAACCTCCATTATATGAGTCAGACAACTTTATCGGTTGATGACACCGCCGATGTTATAGAGGCTTTACGTCAGAAGTTTCCTGACATTAATGGTCCACGTAAGGACGATATCTGCTACGCCACCCAAAACAGGCAGGATGCGGTGCGTGAATTAGCCAGTGATGCCGATGTTATGTTAGTTGTGGGCGCACGCAATAGCTCAAACTCAAACCGCTTACGCGAGCTTTCAGAGAAAATGGGAACTCCGGCTTATCTAATTGATGATGCCAGTTGCATCGACAAAGCCTGGTTAGATGGTCAGGATAAAGTTGCGGTAACCGCTGGCGCTTCTGCACCAGAAGTATTGGTAAAAGAAGTTATTGCTAAGCTGCAGGAATGGGGTGGTAAGACCGCCATTGAACTCAGTGGCCGTGAGGAAAATATCACTTTCTCAATTCCGCCAGAGCTAAGACCGCACCCGGCAGCGTAGCGCTAATATCTAGCGCACGAGCGATGCGTTTTAACGTGTCGCTCCTTCTCACTTTTTCACACGCAAGCAATTGGGAAGTCTTTGCAAAGCTGATATTTAAGTTATTGCTAATTTTATCGAGACAGCCAGACTTTCAATAAATACCTATTTTTTTCTCCCCAGGTTATTTCAACATCCATAGAAGCGTTGTTTTCGTCTATTGAATTAACATCTGAATGGATAATAAAACCGTTCGAAATGACTTCAGGTGAGGGGGAAGAGCCATTTATCCAGTCAATATGGGTGTCTTGTATATAGCGATTCAAAACTTCGACGGCTTGGGCTTTGCGTTTTACTTCTTCAATAGCGCCTAACCCAATCTGGAGCAGCTGCTGACTACTGACAGCCCAAATAGCGACTATTGCAGAAGCAACCAAGGTTTCGGTCAGGGAAAAACCTTTACTTTTGTGCTGACTCATAATGTTCTTTCTGTCGGTTAAAATCGGCTTCTAACTGGCCAGAAAGTACTTGCCACTGATGCTCTTGCTGAGCTTCCAGCATTTGCGCGTAGAAAAACAGGGCGGCGACGCTTGCGGAGCTTAGACTAATGAGTGTTACTAAGGTGAGTATTAACGCGAATCCTTTCGCTTGCATTGTGAACATCCTTCTCTGTGGTTAAAAGCAAAGGGCTAAGAAAATATCGTTATGCTTCGTTTAAACGATTGCTCTTGCACGCCGTTTTTAGTGACCCGTGAAATAATCATTGTAATAAACAGCTTTGATGCGCCGTCAGAGGCTGGCGGAACACTGGTTTCAACCATTAACTCCTGAACCTCAAACTGTGTTTTGTCGGTCAGTGACTGCCAACCATACCCTGAACAGTCCAGTGTCATAGGGTTATGCTGTAACTGGGAATTCTTAACCCGAAAGCCAACCGACCCGCCGCTTTGGGTAGGGAAAATAAAGCAATTGCTCTGTGGGTTTTGCATGCCTCCAGCTACTGTCTGGTTCAGGTTTTCAAAAAACTCATAAGAAACGGCTTGCCCACCCAGAATAAATTGTGCACTCGACACCGCACGAAACTGAGCGCCTTTTTGCCACTGCATTATGTGCTGAGTGGTGATCACAATAATAGAACCAAGTGCAGCAGCAATGAGTACTTCAACCAGGCTATAGCCATTACTTTTACTAACTAGCATAAGGAGGTTCCGGGCAATGACGAGCCAAGGCTAACGCAAGAGCGAATGCGACCTTTGCTGCTTATAATTACTTTTATCATTCTGTCACCGCTTACAATCCGGACATGCCCAGGTACAGCCGCACCGGAGTTACCGTAGAACTTGAGTGGACTTGCTGCGCTGTACGTCGATTCTGTCATTGCTTTAAAAACACTGGAGCGAGCGTCAAGAGGTACCAATTCAGCAACTATTGAGCGCTGTTCCTTCTGTGCCTTTGCTTTTACTTGATGCAAATACAACAACCAGCGATTACTGGCCTGTTGCAACAGCAAGGTCTCCATTTGTTGACTCAATAACGGCATTGATAACGCACCTAGGCCTGCGCTAATTGTCAGTGCAATAAGCATTTCAAGGAGGGAATAACCACGCACGGTAATAACCTTTTTGTTAAAGAGCAGAGAGTGTAGCTGCCAGAAGATAAATATCTGTAGGCCAAAACGTATCAATGAGTCAGAAAATATTTAAAAGCTGGCTCGATTCTTGAATGAAACACCGCAGGTTCAACTTTTTGACGCAACAGGAAGACGTATGGCGGGCGGTGCCGAAAAGTTAGTAGATTTAAGAAATTTCACGCAGAACAACGCGCATCTGATTAAAGGATTCGGAACGCCTGTGGCCATTATGGCCATTCTGGCGATGGTAGTTCTGCCAATTCCGGCCATGGTGCTGGATATTCTGTTCTCGTTTTCAATTACCTTGTCACTGGTAGTTATGCTGGTGGCGGTTTATACCCAACGTCCGTTAGATTTCGCTGCCTTCCCCACGGTATTGCTTATTGCGACGGTCTTACGGTTAAGCCTTAACGTTGCTTCAACCCGTATTGTTTTGCTGGAAGGTCATAACGGGCCCGGCGCGGCGGGCTCAGTGATTGAGGCTTTCGGTAGTGTTGTTATAGGCGGTAACTACACCGTTGGTCTGGTGGTGTTTGCCATTCTGGTTATTATTAACTTTGTGGTTATCACCAAAGGTGCCGGCCGTATTTCAGAAGTTACTGCCCGTTTTACCCTTGATGCCATGCCGGGTAAACAGATGGCTATTGATGCCGACCTGAACGCGGGTTTAATCAATCAGGAAGAAGCCAAAGCCCGACGCAGTGACGTAACCCGTGAGGCCGATTTCTACGGCTCTATGGACGGTGCCAGTAAGTTCGTAAAAGGGGATGCCATAGCCGGTATCCTTATTCTCTTTATTAACATTATCGGCGGCCTGCTCATTGGTATGATCCAGTACGGCCTGACCTTTAATGAGGCCGTGGAAGTTTATACCCTGTTAACCATTGGTGACGGCCTGGTCGCGCAAATCCCCTCTTTATTACTGTCGGTTGCGACCGCCATTATCATTACTCGCGAAAATGACAGTAAAGACATGGGCGATGCCGTTGTCCTGCAACTGCTTGATAACCCCAAGGTTCTGGTCATTACCAGTGCGGTACTCTTTGCTATGGGTGTTATCCCTGGTATGCCGCATCTGGCGTTCTTGAGTATGTCAGCGGTACTAGCCGGTGCAGCGTACTTTAAGCTTAAAAAGTCAAAAGTCGAAGAAGGCGAGCTGGTAGAGAAAGAACAGGAGCAGCAAGTCCAGCAGGCGCAGCAAAAAGAGCTTAGCTGGGACGATGTGCGCCATGTAGACACTATTGGTCTGGAAGTTGGCTATCGTTTAATTCCTTTGGTCGATAAGCAGCAGGGCGGCGAGCTCCTGTCACGCATAAAAGGCGTGCGTAAGAAACAGTCACAGGAATTTGGTTTCCTGGTGCCAGCTGTTCATATCAGAGACAACCTGGATTTAGGCCCTAACAGTTACCGAATTACCCTAATGGGTGTGACTATGGGCGAAGCTGAAATTCGCCATGACTGGGAAATGGCGATTAACCCGGGTCAGGTTTTCGGCGAACTGGAGGGCGAAAAAACAACTGACCCTGCCTTTGGTCTGGATGCGGTCTGGATCCGCCCTGAACAACGAGAGCATGCGCAGACCCTGGGTTATACCGTGGTGGATGCGGCAACTGTGGTTGCAACACATTTAAGTCAAATAGTGACAAACCATGCGTCACAGCTACTGGGTCATGAAGAAGCACAAGAATTACTGGATCGTTTAGGTCGCACGCATCCTAAGCTGGTTGAAGGCCTGATTCCGGATCTGCTGTCATTGGGCAATTTTGTGAAAGTACTGCAAAACCTATTGGATGAAGGTATTGCGATTCGTGACATGCGCACCATTGTACAAACCCTGGTTGAGTACGCGGGGCGTAGTCAGGACCCAGAAGTATTAACGGCTGCGGTCAGAATTTCATTACGCCGTTTAATTGTTCAGGACATTGCTGAAGGGGCGGCGGAATTGCCTGTCATAACTTTGGCACCAGAGTTGGAACAGATGTTGCATCAGTCATTGCAAATGGCTGGTAATGACGGAAATCAGCAAGGCGCCGGAATCGAACCTGGTTTGGCCGAACGCCTGCAACAGTCATTACGCGAAGTGCATCAGCAGCAGGAAATGAATGGTGAACCTTCAGTACTGCTGACCTCCGGACTTCTGCGGTCAACCATGGCGCGATTTGCGCGTCACGCTACCGATGGTATGCGAGTGTTGTCCTATCAGGAAGTACCGGATGATAAACAAATTCGCATTGTCAGCTCAATTGGTGGACAACAAAACGGTGGTGAACAAACCGCCACACAAGAGTAACGGGAGTCGCTTGTGAAGATTAAACGCTTTTTTGCCGAAGATATGCGCCGTGGTTTGCAACAGGTTAAAGAAACCTTAGGTCCGGATGCTATTATCCTGTCCAATAAGAAAGTGAATGGTGGTATTGAGCTGGTTGCAGCCATTGACCCCGATGCGCAACAGGCACAGCCAATGGCTGATCAGGCACCGAATGAGCCGGCCGCATCAAAGACACCGGAAGTACCGGCTGAATCTTTGCAGGAACTGTTACAGCGTCAGGCGCAGGCTGAACAGCCAGCGCAACGCACTGCTGAGCAAGAGGTTGCTGAGCCGGCCACACAACGGCCAGAACCGAAACCAGAACCACAAGGCTTCGCCGATTCTCAGTTAAGCGACGATATTTTTCCTGAACAAGTAAACGCACCAGCAGCGGACGACTCCCAGGCCATTGCTGAACTGCGCTCTCAGGTAAACGGTATTCGTCAATTACTGGAGCATCAGTTAAGTGGCTTGATGAAGCAGGAAATGGATCGCGAAGAACCAACCCGTGCGATGCTGATGAATCGCTTGATGTCTATGGGCTTAAGTGAACGAGTTGCGGACCAGATTGCCTGTTTTATTCCCGAAGGTGGCTCAGACGATGAAGCCTGGGAACAGACCCTGCATTTATTAGAAGGTCAGTTGAATACCACGTCCGACGATATTTTGACACGCGGCGGTGCGGTTGCTTTAGTCGGCCCTACCGGCGTGGGTAAAACCACCACTATTGCGAAGCTGGCTGCTCGTTACGCTCAGCGCCATGGTGCGGATAAAGTGGCATTAATTACTACGGATACCTTCCGTATTGGTGCCAGTGAACAATTACAAACCTATGGTCGTATAATAGGGTGTCCGGTAAAAGTTGCTAAAAATGCGCAAGAGCTGGCAGATGCGTTACTTTCACTGCGCCAGAAGAGTTTAATTTTAATTGATACTGCAGGCATGGGCCAACGCGACAAGCGTTTGAGCGAGCAGTTAAACCAGCTTATCCAGAATTCAAGACTGCGTATTCGTCCATATCTGGTGCTTTCAGCGACATCACAGAATCAAGTATTGATGGATGCCGTTAAGCAGTTTAAAACTTTGCCTTTATCCGGTTGCATTTTTACCAAGCTGGACGAATGCTTAAGTTTAGGTGAGAGTATCAGCGTGGCTATTGAGCATGGCTTACCAGTAGGCTATTTAACCAATGGTCAGCAGGTTCCTGAAGACATTCGGGTTGCCGATGCGAACTTTATGGTAGCGGAAGCCGAGCGTTTGCTTGATAAAAGCATTTGTTCCTCAGTGTCAGACGTGCCAAAATCGTATTGGAATGCGGCGTTTTCTCGCTGAATGAGCCTAAGTAATATGAAGCTGTTGTCAATTTAGTCAGAAAAGAGATACGCCCGATGGATCAAGCAAGCGGTCTGCGAAGAATGAAACAATCAAAAGTAAAAGTTATTGCGGTAACCGGTGGTAAAGGTGGCGTGGGTAAAACCAATGTGTCGCTGAATATGGCTATTGCAATGGCAAAGCAGGGCAAACGAGTATTGGTGCTGGACGCCGACTTAGGCCTGGCTAACGTCGATGTGATGTTGGGCCTTCGCGTTGAGCGTAATCTCTCTCATGTATTAAGTGGCCAGTGTGAACTGGAAGATATTCTGATAGAAGGCCCTGCGGGAATAAAAATTGTTCCGGCAACGTCTGGTACACGTTCGATGGTGGATCTCAGTGAATCTGAGCATGCTGGTTTAATTAGAGCGTTTAGCCAGTTACAGGGCAATTATGACGTGCTGATTGTGGATACCGCAGCTGGCATAGGTAACACCGTTGTCAGTTTTGCCCGAGCCTCACAGGACGTGTTAGTCGTAGTTTGCGATGAACCAACATCGATTACCGATGCTTATGCTCTTATTAAAGTATTGAGCCGTGAGCAGGGGCTTTTCAAATTTAAAGTGGTTGCCAATATGGTGCGCAATATGCGTGACGGGCAAGTACTGTTCAATAAGCTCACTAAGGTTACCGACCGGTTCTTAGATGTTGCGCTGGAGCTGGCAGCAATTATTCCTTTCGATGAAAACTTGCGTTTAGCCGTGCGGAAACAGCAATCGTTTGTCATGGCTTACCCTAAATCTCCTGCGTCATTAGCGATAAAAGCACTGGCTAAGAAGGCGCTGGACTGGCCCGTTCCGGCTCAAGCCGGAGGACATTTAGAATTTTTCCTTGAACAATTGATAACTTCTGCCGATAACGAGAGTAAGCGGGATGTTGCCAATGAATAAAGCTGCCGTTTATGCCGCCACTGCTGACAACCGGAATGCCATTATTGAGCAGCATACCGGACTGGTTAAGCGTATTGCCCACCACATGATGGCGAGACTACCCGCCAGCGTGCAAGTGGATGATTTAATACAGGCAGGCATGATTGGCTTACTAGAAGCTGCGCGTAACTTTGATAACAGCAAAGGTGCCAGTTTCGAAACTTTTGCCGGCATTCGCATTCGTGGTGCGATGCTGGACGAAATTCGTCGCGGCGATTGGGCCCCTCGCTCAGTACACCGTAACCACAGACGTGTGCTGGAAGCCATTCGCCAGGTTGAAAACGAGACCGGGCGGGACGCAAAAGATACGGAAGTAGCCGCAAAATTGAATATGGGTATGGATGAATACCACCATATTTTACGGGATGTGAGTTCAGGACGAATTGTCGGAATTGAAGATCTTGGCGTGTCGGAAGATGCGTTAATGCCAGAGCAGGTAACAGGTTCAGCTTATGAGCCACAACGAGATGTTGAGAACGCTGCGTTTCATAAAGCATTGGTATCGACAATTTCATCGTTACCAGAACGTGAAGCCTTGGTGCTTTCGTTGTATTATGACGAAGAATTGAATTTAAAAGAGATAGGTGAAGTGCTGAGCGTGAGTGAATCACGTGTCAGTCAGATTCACAGTCAGGCAATGTTGCGACTGAAGTCGCGAATGCAAAATTGGGTTGAATAAACTTTGGTGGTAATCGAGAGCCTCAGTGGAGGGTGCTTTGGATAAAAATATGAAAATTCTTGTTGTGGATGACTTTTCTACAATGAGACGAATCATTAAGAATTTACTTCGTGATCTTGGCTTTACCAATATTCAGGAAGCTGATGACGGTAATACGGCTTTACCCATGTTGCAGAACGGTGATTTCGACTTTGTCGTAACCGATTGGAACATGCCCGGTATGCAGGGAATTGACTTGCTGCGTGAAATTCGCAAGGACGATAACCTGGCGCATTTACCGGTATTGATGGTAACGGCCGAAGCTAAGCGTGAGCAAATCATCATGGCCGCACAAGCGGGGGTTAATGGTTACATCGTGAAACCGTTTACAGCCGTAACGTTGAAAGAAAAGCTCGACAAGATCTTCGAACGTATTAGCTAAAGGGCGAATGACTATGTCTGATAACGCCCATGATATTTCTCTGGAGCAAGCCAAGGAACTCGTAGCCTTGCTTGAAGACGGGAAGCAGCAGCAGGCAAATCAATTACTGGAAGACGTTTACAACCGTCGTAACGACAAGTTATTTACTTCTGTCGGCCAGTTAACACGCGACCTCCACGAAGCACTTCAGGATTTTCAGGTAGACCCTCGCATTGTGCAAATGACACAAGATGATCTTCCTGATGCGCAAAACCGTTTGTTGTATGTCATTGAGAAAACCGAAGACGCAGCCAATAGAACAATGGATGCGGTAGAGGCTTGCCTGCCTTTAGCAGATGAGATGCATCAGCGTGTAGAGAAGGTCATGCCAGCCTGGAACAGGCTGATGAGTAACGATATTGAGTTAAATGAATTCAAGTCTTTATGCCATCAGGTCGATGACGTACTTAAGCGCTGTGGTGAAAACATGCCACAAGTGCATGGGTTGATGACTGAAGTATTGATGGCTCAGGACTTTCAGGATATTACCGGGCAAGTCATTCGCCGGGTTATTCAGTTAGTTGAAGACGTTGAAAAGAACTTAATTGAGCTACTCAAAATATTCGGTAAAGAAGAAGAGCGCCGTAAGGCAGCAACCTCAACGCCTGATAAGAAAAATGCAGGTGTTGCGGAAGGCCCTATTATAGATGCTGATCAACGCGATGACGTGGTTGGCGGACAAGACGAAGTGGACGATTTGCTGTCCAGTTTAGGTTTCTAGGAGCATCAGTCGCATGAGCTTTGATATGGACGAAGACATTCTGCAGGACTTTTTGATCGAGGCGGGAGAGATCCTCGAGCAATTGTCTGAACAGCTGGTTGAACTGGAAAATGATCCAGAAAATAAAGACCTGCTGAATGCTATTTTCCGTGGTTTTCATACCGTTAAAGGTGGTGCCGGTTTTTTGTCGCTGGGCGCACTCGTTGATACCTGCCACGGTGCGGAAAATGTGTTCGATACCCTGCGTAATGGCCAACGTACCGTCACCTCCGACTTGATGGATGTTATTCTACAGTCGCTGGATACCATTAATGCTCAATTTGCACAGGTTCGGGCCAAAGAAGAACCTGAAGCTGCATCACCTGAATTACTGGAGCTTCTGCATAAGTTGAGTCAGCCGGAATCGGAAGATGAAGAGCCGGTTAAAGCGCCGGAGCCCGAACCAGAGCCAGAACCAGAACCCGAGGCAACCGACGCAAGTAGCGGCGAAAGTATTGATGAAATTCAGGACGATGAATTTGAAGCCTTACTGGATGAGCTGCATGGTGAAGGTAAAGGACCAGGCAAGAAAGAAGAAGCTAAAGCTTCCGCTGCTGGGTCGGCACCGGGCGATGACAACGATGAAATAACAGACGATGAGTTTGAATCGTTGCTGGATGAATTGCACGGTAGTGGTAAGGCTCCTCAGAGTGCAGAGAAGACACAAGAGAAGCAAAAAGAGCCGGCAAAAGATGACGAAATAACAGATGACGAGTTCGAGTCGCTGTTAGATGAACTCCATGGCAGTGGTAAAGCGCCGACGCCGAAAGGAGATAAGCCAGCAGAAAAAGCCGCTGAGAAGAAACCTGAGCCAAAAGCGCAAGCTAAACCTCAACCTAAGCCTGCAGCTAAACCAGAGCCGAAAGCAGCTGCGGCCAAAGCGGAAGATAAACCTGCGGCAGCAAAAGCCGTGGATAAAAAGCCAGCGGCGCCGGCACCAGCTCAGGCTGAAACCACAGTCCGGGTTGATACCAAACGTTTAGATGAAATTATGAATATGGTCGGTGAGCTGGTTTTAGTCCGGAATCGTCTATTAAGCCTGAGTAACTCAGATGAATCAGACAGTGACGAGATGGGTAAAGCCATTTCTAATCTGGATGTTGTAACTGGCGACTTGCAAGGCGCGGTTATGAAAACCCGTATGCAGCCTATTAAGAAAGTTTTTGGGCGTTTCCCTCGGGTTGTCAGGGACTTAGCGCGCAGCCTTAAGAAAGAAATTAACCTTGAGATGTACGGTGAAGATACTGACCTGGATAAAAACCTGGTAGAAGCACTGGCCGATCCTTTGGTGCATTTGGTTCGTAACTCTGTTGACCACGGTATTGAAATGCCGGACGTGCGCGAAGCTAATGGTAAACCGCGTGCGGGGACGGTAACGCTGTCGGCGTCTCAGGAAGGCGACCATATTATGCTGTCGATTAAAGACGACGGTGCAGGTATGGATGCGGAAAAGCTTAAGGGCATTGCTATCAGCAAAGGTATTCTCGATACCGACGCCGCTGCGCGTCTGAGTGACGAAGATGCTTATAATCTGATTTTTGCCGCTGGCTTTTCGACCAAAGAAGAAGTTTCAGACATATCCGGCCGCGGTGTCGGGATGGATGTGGTTAAAACCAAAATTAGTCAGCTTAACGGTAGTGTCAAAATTCAGTCTGAGCTGGGTAAGGGCACGGAGCTTTTAATTAAAGTTCCACTGACTCTGGCGATACTGCCTACCTTAATGGTTGCGGTAAAAGAGCAGACATTTGCTCTGCCACTGGCTGTGGTAAGCGAAATTATCGATCTGGATATGAAGCGTACCAATACCGTTGATGGTCAATTAACACTGATTGTACGTGACCGTGCTATTCCGCTGTTTTTCTTAGAGCATTGGTTGGTTCGTAATCCGGATCGTTCAAGCCGTAATGAGAAAGGCCATGTCGTGGTTGTGCAAATTGGCAACCAACAGGTTGGTTTCGTCGTCAACGCATTGATTGGTCAGGAAGAAGTGGTCATAAAACCATTAGATAAGCTATTGCAGGGTACACCGGGTATGGCTGGAGCAACTATCACCAGTGATGGCGGTATTGCTTTGATTGTTGATGTACCAAGTATGCTTAAGTATTACGCAAAACGATAACGGGACACACCGTTCATGACTGTAAAAGTTCTCGTGGTAGATGACTCGGCGTTTTTCCGCCGCCGGGTGACTGAGATTTTAGAAGACAATGCCAACATTAAAGTGATTGGTAGTGCCAATAACGGAGAAGAAGCGGTTTCACAAAGTCGCGTGCTTAAGCCGGATGTCATTACCATGGACATTGAAATGCCGGTAATGAACGGTATTGATGCTGTGAAAGCCATAATGAGCAGCAACCCTTGCCCTATTTTGATGTTTAGCTCGCTGACTCATGAAGGCGCTACAGCTACGTTAAACGCGTTAGAAGCGGGCGCCGCTGACTTCCTGCCAAAGAAATTTGAAGACATTGCACGGAATCGCGATGAAGCAGTGAACACGCTGCAGGATCGCGTACTGGCAATTGCCCGGCAACCTGTTAGCCGCACGCCTGCCAGACCCTCACCGGCACCGGCAGTAAAGAAACCAGCAGAACGCCCGGATGAGCCAAAGACCGCGCTTGAGCGTATTCGTCAGCGCAACCAGGAATTACAGAGCCAGCGTGAAAGTGATGCCCGCACCGCAAAGTCTGCAGGGTCACTAACAACGAACCGGGCGTATCAGATTTTGGCAATAGGAACGTCGACTGGAGGCCCTGTCGCGCTGCAGAAAATACTGACTCAGCTACCGGCTAATTTCCCTTATCCAATTGTAATGGTTCAGCATATGCCGGCAGCGTTCACAAAAGCTTTTGCACAGCGTCTGAATGGTTTGTGTCAGGTTAATGTGAAGGAAGCAGAGGATGGCGACGTGCTCAGAGCCGGGACAGCGTATTTAGCGCCGGGCGGAAAACAACTTATGGTCGAAGGCAGGCCGGGTAGTGCACGTTTAAGGGTAAAAGACGATACCAGTGGACGCATTACTTATAAGCCGAGCGTGGATTTAACCTTTGCAAGCTTATCAAAGACCTATATGGGTAAAGTGCTTGGTGTCATTTTAACCGGTATGGGAGCCGATGGTCGTGATGGCTCTCGTATGCTGAAAGATCAAGGAGCCACGATATGGGCCCAAGATCAGGCCAGCTGTGTTGTCTATGGTATGCCGCAGGCTGTTGCGCAAGCGGGAATTTCAACTCGCAGTATTAGCCTGGATGACATGGCCAGGATGATTATGAAAGAAGTCGGTTACAGCGGCTTATAGCGGGATGAGTGAATGATCGTATGGACGGTAGCTAATCAAAAAGGCGGGGTCGGCAAGACCACGACAGCTGTTGCTTTGGCTGGACTTTTGGCTGAGCAGGGTAAGCGAGTCCTTTGTATTGATACCGATCCTCACGCGTCATTAACTTACTATTTTGGCATTGACTCGGAAGAACTTGAATCCAGTGCTTTTGATGTATTTAGCGCCGGTAAGAACATAACGGCTGAGCTAATGCGTCGCAGTATTTTGCCAACCGAGTTTAACAACCTGAGTGTTATGCCGGCCACTATGGCATTAGCAACGCTGGATAGAAAGCTGGGGACTCAGGACGGCATGGGGTTAGTACTTAAGCGCGGCCTGGCGATGATAGCCGATGACTTCGATTATGTCCTGATTGATGTACCGCCGGTATTGGGGGTTCTTATGGTCAATGCGCTGGCCTGTTGCCGTCGAGTGCTAATTCCGGTGCAGACTGAGTTTTTGGCCTTAAAAGGCCTTGACCGGATGATGCGAACCCTGACACTCATCCATAAGTCGCGTGGCGAGAATTATGCTTATACCATTATCCCGACACTTTACGACAAACGAACCAATGCATCGCTGCAAACATACAAAAAACTGATTGCCCGTTATGGACGTTCGGTCTGGAATGGCATGATTCCAATAGATACTAAATTTCGGGATGCATCCAACGAGCAACAGCCTCCTTCAGTTTATGCGCCTAAGGCGCGGGGAGTTTTGGCTTATCAATCCTTGTTGACCAATTTACAGCAGTTGGATGTACGTTGATTTATGAACATGAAACGCGATAACAGTGAAGCGGCAATGGCCGAATACCTCGACGCTTTATTGCTCGAGGAAGAAACGGTTGAGTTTGATAATGAGCCGGTAAAACGACTGCTTGCACAGGCTGCGCCGAAAATTCAGGCGGTATCTGAGAAAGAAACCGTTAGTCTGAATCGCGAACAGGATTTATTACCTTTAGTTTCTGTAAAAGCTGACGATATCTATACAGAGCCGGAGGTTGAAGTTGCCACTGAAGTGGATACCTCGACCGAAACAGTAACCGATGATTCATCGGCTGCTGAAATAGATAACGAAACAGACAACGAAACAGAAACTGAAGCGGAAGTTACTGAAGAACTGGAGACACAGGCAGAGCCACTGCCGGATGCGATGTCTGAGTACATGGAACACGATTTTCAGGCTCTGTTTTTTAAAGTAGCCGGACTGACACTGGCAGTACCATTGAAAAGTCTTGGCGGTATTCATCAATTGGGAAAAATTAGTCCGTTGATGGGTAAACCGAAATGGTTCCGCGGTATTATGACCGAACGAGACAACAAGCTTCAGGTGGTCGATACGGCTCGCTGGGTTATGCCGGAGAAATGCACGCCTGAGCTGGAAGAGAGTTTAGACTATCAGTATTTGATTACACTAAACGACAGCCCGTGGGGCTTGTTGTGTGAAGAGCTGGTTACCAGCGAACCTTTGCAGCCGCATTCAATTCAGTGGCGTAAAGAGACGAATAACAAGCGACCCTGGCTTGCCGGGGTTGTCCGTGACAGAATGTGTGCATTGCTCGATGTTAACGCATTGATTACACTTCTGGATAAAGGTCTGGGACATATCCAGCAAGATTAATAACGCATGGCGGAGTAAGACATGAGTAAAGACAATCGCGCTATCAAGAATGAAACTGACGTTGATAGTAATGACGAAGTTCTGCAGTGGGTAACATTCCAGCTGGAGCAGGAAACTTACGGTATCAATGTAATGCAGGTTCAGGAAGTGCTGCGTTACAGCGAAATTGCTCCGGTACCTGGCGCACCTAACTATGTATTAGGCATTATCAACTTGCGCGGAAATGTCGTTACCGTTATTGATACGCGTCTGCGTTTTGGTCTGCAAACAACAGAAGTCACCGACAACTCCCGTATCGTCATTATTGAGTCTGAACAGCAGGTGATTGGTATACTGGTCGATAGCGTGGCTGAGGTTGTCTACCTGAAAACGTCAGAAATTGACAGCGCACCAAATGTTGGCACCGATGAAAGTGCTCGCTTTATTCAGGGGGTCAGTAACCGCGATGGTGAATTACTGATTTTAGTCGATTTGGACAAAATGCTAACCGATGAAGAATGGGATGAAATTTCCCGTCTGGGTTAATTCATGACGAACTGGTTATTTGTTATTTCAGCGCTGGCTCTTGGGCTGGCCCTCATTGCGTTAGTAGCCGTGGTTATTACTTCGCGGCGGCAGGCTGAGTTAATTGAGCGTCAGCAGCAGCGCCTATTAATGCTGACAGAAACGGCCAGTGAAGTTTTATCGCTGCGTGAGCAGTTTAAACAGCAGCCAGAAGCATCATCTAAAGCTGATTTCGCCCAGCAGCAGGTGGTTGCACAACTGCAACAGCAGGTTGCACAGCTAAACGACGAGCAACAACAGTTGCAGCAGAAATTACAGGAAGTGGCGGAGCAGGACCCGGGCAGTAAGCTTTATCAGCGCGCGGCTAAGCTGGTTGCCAGTGGTGCCAGTGCAGAGGAACTGATGCAAGAATGTGACTTACCTCAGGCCGAAGCGGAGTTGCTCATTTCCTTGCATAAAAAAGGCGCGTAGCTTCGTATTAACCTTCTTCCCATTGCCTTGGGAACTTGCCATCCAACAAATAAGCGAAAGCAATAATTTCGGCGATAATAATGTAAAGCTCTCTGGGAATTTCATCGCCTACATTGAGCTTTGCCAGTGAATCTGACAAGAGCGGATCTTCGTGCACTAAAACTCCATGCTCTTTAGCTACGGCGATGATTTCTTCCGCTAGTTCGTCGAAACCGCGAGCGATTACCTTGGGCGCGTTAAAGCCGTCGTACGACAGTCCTATTGCCTGCTTTTCTTTTTTCTCACTCATACTGTCACCCGAATAATGCCACTGTGCTGCTGTGCCAGGTTGTCTGGAATTTTGCCTTGCTGAACCCGAAGTTTAACGCTGTTTACTTCTAATTCTTCCAGTCTGTTATCGAGCTTTTCGACATGACTTTCCACAACTTTTTGCGCTGTTTTAGTTTCAGTATAGAAGTCAACTGAAGAGCCCTGAGGGTGGTAGCGACCTTTGACCAAAAGAGGGCCTGTGCTATCTAATTCGAAGCGCAGAGTAAATAACCATAAAGTACGGCCGCTGCTTTCTTTGTTGCTACTGTCCTTTTCTCTGCGAATAAGAAGCTCATGTTGCTGCGGCTTTTGTGTGTCGGCCGGTAGCAAAATGTAATATTCCGGTTGCTGCGGAGCCGACTCCTGCAGCCGTGCCTGACTGCTTTGCGCTGAATTCAGAATGCCGGTAAAGAGTTGCAGTAGTCGCTGCAATTGCTGTTGTGGCAGCTGTTGTAACAGCGCATTTATGCGCTCACGAACCTCTCCGGCATTTTCCGGAGCCGGGTTAAGTATCTGCTGTATCAGCGCTTGAGTAAACTGGTTAGGCAAGGCTCTGGGGGCTGAGTTATTGACCGTTGTTGTTTCAGGCTTTTGTTGCATAGCCAGCCCCAGCAGCGTCATTAACATTTGCCCCAGGCTGCCCATTTGCTGGCTGGGTTGGGCACTGACCGGACGTGCAGCAAACCAGTCGCTGACCCAGCTCTGTAGTGCTTGTGGGCGTTGCATAGACTCCGGAGCAGGCATTTTCTGCAACACCTTCAATAAAAGCTGCTGCAGGGCTTTCGGTGGCGACTGAGTGGCTTCCCGCATTGCATCAGCAGACAGCCGCGGGGTTGTTTGTTGTAGCCCTTCAACCGTTGGCTGAGTAAAGAGCTTAGGCCTGATATTTTCAGGTATAAAGCTCTGCAGGGCTTGCTGAAATTGCTTTGGGGTCAGTTGTTGAGCCTGTTTGATTGCCAGCCCACTGGCAACAGGCACCGTTAATTTTTGCGCTGCCTGCAAGTTTAAGTTGCTTTGGCTGCCCGGCTGGCTATCGACTTTAGCTGCAGGAGTTGTTTGAAATGCTGACTGCGAAATAGGTTGAGGTTTAACCGGTAGCTGCACGGTTGCAACTTTTCCCTGTTCAACAAAGGCTTTAATCAACTTGGCCGGTAACTGTGTTAACGGTATTTCTGCAACGGCAACCGGCTTCGCATTACCGGTGGTATTCAGGCTTAACTGCACAACCGGTAGCTTGGGATCCGGCTGGGTAATGGTTAGCTGCAATTTTGCGGGGGCGGTCAACTGGGGTTGTAAATTCTTAGGTGGATTCGGCCACTGCCAGTTGTTGCCCTGAATACGCGCTGGTTGCTGTTCGCCTTTTGCCGGTTCATAAGTCACGGGCAAACTAATTTGAACCAGTAGTTTAGAGAGTACTTTTGCAGTGCTGGCCTGAACTAAAGGTGAATTGTTGGTGGTAGCTGATACCGTCTGGCCCTGTTGAATGTTAGCCGAAGGCGAAGATGGCATATTATTGGTTTTCGGTGTATCAGCCCCACTATTAAAAATGCGCATGAGACTGGATAATTGCTGTTGTTCGGCACGAGCTAAAGTCCGTTCCGGTGATGCCATCATTTGTTGTAGCAGTTGCTTAATATCAGCCATGCGCTTTACCTAAATTTTATGGTAGAATCGTGGGCATTTGCGTCAGCTTACCAGTAAGGTTTCGGTTGTAAAATCCGCATGACACAGGTTGCTTCCACCAATAGTCCACTATTGCACGCAGAGCAGTTAAGCTCAATCCGTGGTGGGCGAGTATTGTTTGAAAATCTCAACTTTTCGGTAAGTGCTGGTCAGTTGTGGCAAGTCAGCGGACCTAACGGAGCCGGCAAGTCCTCACTGTTACGCATTCTGACAGGCTTATTAGAGCCGTCAAATGGTCGTGTGTCGTTTTACGGCAAGCCATTAAGTCATAACTGGTCAGAGTATTGCGAACAACTCTTGTTTATTGGTCATAAGGCCGCCGTCAAAGGTGAGCTAAGTGCCCGTGAAAACTTTCACTGGCAGCAACAATTGTCTTCGACCGAAAATATCGATGCCTGGGAGCTACTTGAAAAGCTCGGCTTACTCGGTTTAGAAGATGAACTGACAACCCGTTTATCGGCAGGTCAGCAAAGACGGGTGGCTTTAACCCGGCTGTGGGCTACGCAGGCTTCACTTTGGATCCTGGACGAACCTTTCACTGCACTCGATGTGCAGGGAATTGCTTTGTTGCAGCAGCGCTTTGTAGAGCATATACAAAACGGCGGTACTATCATTTTTACTTCGCACCAGTCGCTGACCCTTTCCGATCTGACCCCTGAAAAACTGTCACTGGAATATCAGGGGGAAATACTATGAGCCAGTTATCGAGCCGGCAAATTTGGGTGACCTTGCTAAAGCGCGATCTTCGCATAGCGGCACGGCGGCGCAGTGACGCACTGAACCCGTTACTTTTTCTGTTGATGGTTGTGACTTTGTTCCCCCTGGGCATTGGCCCCGGGCCGGATATTTTAGCCCGCATTGCACCGGGTATTATTTGGGTCGCGGCATTATTAGCCAGCTTACTGGGTCTTGAACGGCTGTTCCGCGATGATTTCCAGGACGGTACATTGGAGCAACTATGCTTGTTGCCCCAGCCTTTGGCTTTTACTGTGACGGCAAAAATGGCCGTACACTGGTTGTTAAGCGGATTACCCTTAGTTATTTTGTCACCCGTGCTGGCATTGCTGCTGAGTTTACCGTTGCAAGGCTGGTGGGCATTGGCATTAAGTTTATTGTTGGGCACCCCGGCGTTAAGTGCTTTAGGCGCTATTGGTGCGGCGCTAACCTTACAAGTTCAGCGCGGTAGCTCGCTGGTGAGTTTAATCCTCATTCCGCTCTTTATTCCTTTATTGATATTTGCCACAGCTGCGGTGGAAAATGCGTCGATGGGGCTTGCAGTTCATGGCCAGTTAGCGATACTGGCGGCAATTTCTGTTTTAACCGTAACATTGGCTCCGCTGGCTGTCGCAGCGGGCATTAGAATGAGTGTAAATTAATATGTGGCGATGGTTACACCCTTACGCAAAACCGGAAGCAACTTACCATTTATTGCAGAAACTGCTGCCTTGGTTCGTAGCTCTGACATTAGTGACCCTGGTTACAGGTGTTATCTGGGGGCTGGCGTTTGCTCCGGGTGACTACCAACAGGGCGACAGCTATCGAATCATTTTTCTGCACGTGCCTTCCGCTATTTTCTCTATGGGGGCGTACATGGGTATGGCGGTAATGGGGGCTATTGCTCTTATCTGGCAGATTAAGACCGCGGAGTGGTCTATTCCGGCCATAGCTCCGGTTGGTGCTGCGTTGACTGTGGTTGCTTTGCTTACCGGGGCTATCTGGGGTAAACCGATGTGGGGAACCTGGTGGGTATGGGATGCGCGACTGACCTCTGAACTCATTCTGCTGTTTCTTTATGTTGGTGTCATGGCTCTGTATTTCGCCTTTGATGACGCCAGAACAGGGGCAAAAGCTGCGGCAATACTGTCTCTGGTAGGGGTTATTAACTTACCGATTATTCATTTTTCTGTGGAATGGTGGAACACCTTGCATCAAGGCGCCACCATTACGAAGTTCGAGCGGCCTTCAATAGCGACCAGTATGCTTATACCTTTACTGATATGCCTTGCAGGCTTTGCTTCTTTAACGGTTTCACTAGTGATGATGCGGTTAAAAAATGAGATACTCAGACATGAATTACATCGTCCATGGGCACAACAACGACTGGAGCAGGACTAATGGCTTTTGACAGCTTCACTGACTTTGTCGCAATGGGTGGTTATGGATTTTATGTCTGGTTGTCATTCTTTCTCAGTTTTGTGGTGCTGGCTGGTGTTGCGCTTGAAACTTTATTAGCAAAACGACAGCTGGCTAAGAAAAGCAAGCAGTTACAGCAGCGTCAAGAGCGTTTAGCAAGACGCAAAGCAAGCCGTGCAGAAGTAGGAGACGGTAATGAATCCAAGACGTAAAAAACGCTTAACCTGGGTGGCTGTTTTAGTCATTGGGGTGTCTGTTGCAACCGGGCTTATGTTGTATGCCCTAAGTCAAAGTATTGACCTGTTTTATACACCAACTGAGTTGGTAGAAGGCAAGGGCAAAGACAAACAGAAGCCGCAGGTTGGTCAGCGCATCCGGGTAGGCGGTATGGTGGTTGAAGGTTCCGTCGAGCGTAACCGCGAAACTCTGGAAGTCTCCTTTGAAATTACTGACATTGGGCCCGAAGTTACGGTGCTGTATCAGGGCATTTTGCCGGACTTATTCCGCGAAGGTCAGGGCATTGTCGCGCAAGGTGAACTGATTGAGCCAACGGTGTTAAAAGCCAGCGAAGTATTAGCTAAGCATGACGAAGAATATATGCCACCGGAGCTTGCCGAGCAGATGAAAGGCATAAAGCACGTTAACCCCAATAAAGTTGAAGAGGGTGGCGAGCAATGATTGCTGAAGCAGGACACCTTGCCATAGCCATTGCTCTGGCTTTTTCAGTATTACTAGCGGTTTACCCGTTATGGGGAGCGGCAAAAGGTAACGGCGGTATGATGTCACTAGCCCGTCCTTTTGCCTATGGCCAGTTCTTCTTTACCGCTATTGCCTTTGCTTTACTTGTCGCAGGCTTTGTTACTAACGACTTTAGTATTGCTTATGTTGCTGCTAACTCAAATAGCCAACTACCGGTCGTGTATCGGGTAACGGCTGTATGGGGTTCTCATGAAGGGTCGTTCCTGTTATGGATGTTAATGCAGGCCGGCTGGATAGCTGCCGTTGCGATATTCTCCCGCTCTATGCCGCTACCAATGATAGCTCGAGTGTTAGCTATTCTGGGTTTGATTAGCATTGGCTTTTACCTGTTTATGATCACGGTGTCTAACCCCTTTGATCGCAGTTTGCCATTAATTCCCGTTGACGGAAGAGACTTAAACCCGTTATTGCAGGACCCGGGGATGATCATTCACCCGCCGTTGTTGTACATGGGGTATGTCGGCTTTTCAGTTGCTTTTGCGTTTGCTATAGCCGCACTATTGTCGGGTAAACTTGATGCTGCCTGGGCGCGCTGGTCTCGTCCCTGGACACTCGCCGCGTGGATTTTTCTGACGCTGGGTATTGCTATTGGTAGCTGGTGGGCTTATTACGAGCTTGGCTGGGGTGGCTGGTGGTTCTGGGACCCAGTCGAAAATGCGAGCTTTATGCCATGGCTGGTAGGAACCGCATTGCTGCACTCGTTAGCAGTAACTGAGAAGCGGGGGAGTTTTAAATCCTGGACCGTTTTATTGGCAATTTCTGCCTTTAGCTTAAGTTTACTGGGGACATTCCTGGTGCGCTCAGGCGTTCTCGTTTCAGTACACGCCTTTGCTTCTGACCCCACTCGTGGTCTGTTTATTCTGGTACTGCTGGGGCTGGTTGTTGGCGGCTCTTTGATTTTATATGGACTGCGTGCCGGCAAAATGCAAAGTTACAGTCGTTACGAATTGCTCTCTCGCGAAGTCATGCTTTTGGGTAATAACGTACTGTTAATGGCAGCCATGGTGGTGGTGTTTTTAGGAACCATGTTACCGCTGGTTCATAAAGAAATAGGGCTGGGTACCATTTCAATTGGCGAGCCTTTCTTTAATGAACTCTATAGCTGGCTAGTTATTCCATTTGCGTTAATGCTCGGCCTGGGGCCTTTAATGCGCTGGCGCCGTCAGGCTATGAAGCCGCTTTTAAAACCGCTGGCGTTGGCGTTATCGATAGCTATTGTTCTGGCGTATGCGTTACCCAAAATTTGGGCTGATGAGCTTCCTGCGATGGTTGTTATTGCTTTGTTTCTTGCCTTCTGGGTAGCGCTTGCGACTCTAACGGAAGTTCAGCAAACCGTGAAGCAACGCAAGCAAGGCTTATCGGGGCTTACGAAGATCTCCGGCAGTCACTGGGGAATGGTGCTTGGACATTTAGGGTTTGCTGTAACACTTATCGGTATTAGTCTGGTATCGCACTACGAGCAAGAGCGCGATATTGCGATCGCCCCGGGCCAATCAGCGGACGTTATGGACTACCAGGTGGTATTCGAGAGGCTGGAACATCGAGAAGGGCCTAACTACGACGCAGATAAAGGCTTGTTTACGGTGTATCAGGACGGAAAACAAATTACTCAGTTAACGAGTGAAAAACGCTTCTACCGAGTTCAGCGCACCAGCATGACCGAAGTCGGTCTCGATGCCAGTCTATTACGTGATATTTACATTGCCATGGGTGAGCCCTTAGATGATGAAACCTGGGCAATTCGCTTTTATATAAAACCTTTTGTGCGCTGGATATGGCTCGGAGCCATTATTATGGCGATTGGTGGCGCTATGGCGTTGGCCGACAAGCGCTATAGAAAGCGCAGTAAAAAGGAGGCAGCCGATGACTAAGTTTCGTTGGTTGATTCTGTTTGGGCCGTCGGTTTTGTTTGCAGGTCTTGTGCTTTTCTTACTGAAAGGTTTAGGTAGTGACCCGACGGAGCTGGATTCTGCACTGGTCGATGACCCCGTGCCGCAGTTTCAGGCGAAAGACCTTTATGATACTGATATTACTTATGACCAGTCTGTACTTCATGACGGTCCGCTACTGATGAATGTATGGGCAACCTGGTGTCCTACTTGCCGGGCTGAACATGAGTTTCTAAATGAGTTGGCGGCTAAGGGGATTCCTATTGTTGGTCTCAATTATAAAGACGACTCCAGGGAAAAAGCGATTAATTGGCTGAACACGCTGGGCGACCCTTATACCGTTAACCTGTTCGACCCTGAAGGTGAAATTGCCTTTGATTTTGGTGTCTATGGGGCGCCGGAAACCTACTTTATTGACCATAAAGGTGTTATCCGATATCGCCACGTGGGCGATGTGAATGAACGTAATTGGTCGAATAAACTGCAGGGAATTTATCAGCAGTTGGTGGAGGAAGCGAAATGATACGCACACCTCTATTGGCTTTAATTACTGCTTTTTTGATGGTTTCTTTTGTTTCCGCGGAAGATGAGAACACTCGCCAGTTCGAAAACGAGCAACAACATGAGACCTATCGTCAGCTGATAAAAGAATTGCGCTGTCCTAAGTGCCAGAACCAGAATATTGCCGACTCTAATGCCCCTTTAGCTGAAGATATGCGCGACCGCACATATCAGATGCTGAAAGAAGGCAAATCTAGAGAAGAGATTATCAACTTTATGATCGCGCGTTATGGTGACTTTGTTCACTATCAACCTCCGTTTACGAAAGTGACCAGTATTTTGTGGTGGGGGCCATTATTAATTCTGGTTATTGGTGTGGGCACAGCGATAGCACTAACTCGAAAGAAAAAAGCAGTAGCGGAATTAACACAGGATGAGCGTGAGCGTTTAGAGCAACTGAGGAAGTCGCGCGATGAGTAGTTTATGGTTATTAATGTTGTTGATGTTGCTCGTTGCCGTAGTTTTCGTCTTACTGGCAACAGGCAAGCAACGCCGTTATCACAAGCGTCAGGATGAAAACCAACGCTGGTATGAACAACGTCTGGCCGAGCTTGAAGAAGAGCGCTCTCAATATGACCTGCCTGAAGAAGATTATCAGCACGCAAAGCAAGAATTGGACAAAACGTTTTTGCATGACAGTGAAGACGTTGAAGAAAACGTTCACTGGCACCGGGCTCCTGTGGCATTGCCTATTGTTTTGTTGTTGGTTGTTTCTGCTGGTCTTTACTGGGCTTTTGGAAGTTGGCAATTACAGCTGCAGGCGGAAGATGCACGCAAACAACTTCCGGAATTAGGCAAGACTTTACTGCAGCAACAGAACCAACAAGCCAGTCGTGAAGATTTAAATACCTTTGCATTAGGCCTGCGACAGAAGCTGATGCGTGAACCAGAGGACGCCATAGCCTGGTGGATTTACGCGGGCATAATGGTTGATTTAGGAGCCGGAGAGGATGCTGATGAAGCATTCCAGAAGTCACTGCAAATAGAGCCCAATAGGGTTAATACGTTAGTCAGCTATAGCCGCTTTCTATTGATGTCAGGTGCTGAAGATGGTCAGCCTAAAGCAGCTCGTCTGCTAGCTCGAGCATTAAAGCAAGACCCGGACAATATCGAGGCTCTATCTTTACTGGGTTTTGTTGCTTTTGAACGTCAGGACTGGGCACAGGCAATCAGTGCCTGGGAGTTACTAAAAGAACGGCTGCCGAAAACTTCCGAGCGATATCAGGCTGTAGTCAACGCGTTAGACAACGCTAAAGAGCAGCAGGAAAAAGCCGAGGTGCAATTACAGGTTAGGGTGACGTTAAGTGATAACATGCGCCATCACCTGCCGGAGAATGGCACGCTCTTTGTTTATGTAACGGGAATGGAACAGCCTATGCCGGCTGCCGTCGTTCGCCAACCAGTCAGCGAGTTTCCGGTTACTGTAACTTTGTCCAATCAAAACGCCATGCTACCTGATTATAAGATGAGCGACCTCGAACAATGGCAGGTGCATGCACGTATTTCGCAAGACGAGAAAATAGATCGACAAGCGGGTGATCTTGAAGCAGAAAGAGTCACTATAAATGCTGACGGTTCAGCCGAATTAACTTTGACCTTATCAAGCCGGATTGAAGAATGAAAAAATATGGATTGTTACTACTTGTTTCTCTACTAACGGCGGGGTGTTCGTCAACACCAGACGACCCTTATGCAGACCCTCGTGACCCGTTTGAAGATTTTAACCGGGGAATGTGGGAGTTCAACCGCGATGTAGACAAAGCGGTTATAAAGCCTGCAGCGGAAACCTATGAATATATTCCGCAGCCAATTCGAACTTCTTTGTATCAAGCCGTAGAGAATCTTGAAGAACCGTCTTCATTTGTGAATAACTTACTGCAGTGGAAAGTAGCCGATGCCGGCATCTCTCTGGGCCGCTTTGTTGTGAACTCCACCGTTGGTTTAGTGGGTTTGTTCGACGTTGCAACACCTATGGGTTTGACAAAGCGGGAAGAGAGCTTTGGGCAAACACTGGCAGTCTGGGGTGTGCCTGAGGGGCCTTATTTAATGCTGCCGCTCATGGGGCCTACGGTAGTGGTTGATCGCGGTGGTGATTACGCCGATGGCCAGTACTTTCCGTATCCTCTCTTAAGCTGGCCTCTGGATGTTGCACGTTACGCAATCAAAGGTCTGGAAATGCGCCTGCGGTTACGTGAACAGGAGCGAGTATTAGAAAACTCTCTTGACCCCTATTCTTTTGTTAAAGATGTTTACTATCAGCGCTGGCAGGACCAAGTTTTTGATGGCAACCCTC
This sequence comes from Idiomarina sp. ST10R2A5, assembly GCF_051842325.1. Lineage (NCBI taxonomy): Bacteria > Pseudomonadati > Pseudomonadota > Gammaproteobacteria > Alteromonadales > Idiomarinaceae > Idiomarina > Idiomarina sp. ST10R2A5. Next base: position 96,750 of record NZ_JBNIEX010000008.1, read on the forward strand.
CGCTTGAAGACGAAGACTTCGAAGACTTTGACGATTTGGACGATGACTGGGACGCTGATGATGAATTCGACGACTCTGACGATTCCGGCGATGAGTCTTATTGACGATTAGCCATTCCTGAACAATGCTTAGGGTATGAGTCAAAGCAAAGAGTAGACCATGCCCCGAGCACACATCGCACTAATTGAAGATGATCCCGTCTTCCAGTCTGTTGTCAGACAGTATCTGGAAAAGAAAGGATACGATGTGTGCTGTGCTGATAATGGTATTGAGGGCATTGAAATTTGCCGTACCCAGTGTCCTGATATTGTACTTTGTGACTTAAAGCTGCCGGATATTGATGGTCTTGAGGTCATTGAGCAACTTCTAAAAGTCTGCACCCACATTCCAATTATTGTTATTTCCGCTTCGGAGAAAATGTCAGACATACGCGAAGCCGTGCGACTGGGCGCCTGGGACTATCTCGTAAAACCAATTCAAAGCCTGGATATTATTGAAAATGCGGTTGAGCATTGCTTACGCCGTTATCAGTTGGAAGAAACCTACCTGCACGATGTTTGGGAGTTAGATGCACACATTGACATCCTTTATCAGGACGACTTGATAGTCGGCCGCCTGGTAGAAGAGCTACACCCCGACGGAGTTTTAAGCCTTAACGATTACCGGTTTGACTGTAGCTTTAATGATATTGGGCAAGCACCAGTTTGGGTTGATTACAGGCCTTTAACTGATGGTAAAGTGCTGGTTATTATGGCTGCCGCGCAGAATGCGACAGAGCAGAATCTGCTGCCGCTGCTGGTATTAAAAACATTGATTGATCCACTGATAAGACAACATTTATCCGGACATGATGACACTCTGCTGTCGCCTGGCGTGTTATTAAGCCACTTGAACCACGAACTATGCCATTCACAAGTCAGAACCGCGTTCGACACTCTGGTTGGCGTGGTGGATACCCAAAAACACAGTTGGGTATGGGCTCAGGCCGGGGATAAATTTAAACCTGAGCCGGGCGCTAAGCCTGATTTGGCTCTCGGTATCTGGCAACACGCTAACTTTCGTGAGCACAAAATTGAATATTTACACAAGTTACACTGCGCTTTTCAGGGCACCGAACTTATTGTGAGTGCTGTGCCTCAAACTGCTTAATGGCTCTATCCAGATAAGGTAATGACATATTCAGATTAATGGGCTGAGTAAATAATGGATACCCAATACCGGCGGCCAACAACGCAGGAACTTTCCACCATCCCTCAACTTCGACAATAAAGAAGAAAATAAGACAAATAGGCACCAGTTTGGCCATATTGCAAATGAGGCGACGGGGAACCGGCATCTTTTCCTGTGCCATGGACAAAATCATAGCGCGTTCAGTAAAGCTGTACTGGGATAGTTGCGGGATGTTACGCGAAGAAAAATACAAAGCCATAGTCAGTCTTTCATTTGAATTTTGTTAATTGGGTTGCATTATAACATGGGAAAAGGTTATAAACTTCCGCTTCTGAAGCGAACAGAATTTAAGGACAGCTGTTATGGTCAAAAAAGTCGTTATTCCAGTAGCCGGGCTCGGAACTCGGATGTTACCCGCTACCAAAGCCATCCCGAAAGAGATGTTACCTTTAGTGGACCGTCCGCTGATTCAATATATTGTTGAAGAGTGCGCAGCAGCAGGGCTGACGGATGTTATTTTAGTGACTCACTCAAGTAAAAACTCCATAGAAAACCACTTTGATACCAGTTTTGAACTGGAAACGACTTTAGAACAGCGCGTAAAACGTCAGTTACTGGCTGAGGTTAAAGCTATTTGCCCAGAGAAAACCACTATTATGCATGTCCGTCAAGGTGTTGCTAAGGGTCTGGGGCATGCGGTTCTTTGTGCTCGTCCTTTAATTGGAGACGAACCTTTTGCGGTTGTTTTGCCCGATGTTTTAGTTGATGAAGCCAGCTGTAAATTGAATAAAGATAATTTGGCAGAAATGGTTAAAAACTTTGAGGAAAGTGGTCATTCACAGGTAATGGTTGAAAAGGTGCCGCAACAGGATGTCAGTAATTATGGTATTGCAGATATTAATGGCGCAGACCTTAAGCCGGGTGAGCAAGCGGAAATTACACAGTTAGTTGAGAAACCGCCGGTTAAAGAAGCGCCATCTGATCTGGCTGTTGTCGGGCGTTATGTTTTCTCGGCTGACTTATGGCCGCTGCTTGAAAAAACGCCTGTTGGTGCCGGCAATGAAATTCAGTTGACCGATGCTATGGCAATGTTGCTTGAAAAACAGCCGGTAAATGCTTACTACATGAAGGGAAAAAGTCACGACTGCGGTAATAAGCTAGGCTATGCTCAGGCTTTCGTTGAGCACGCACTGCGTCACCCGGATTTGGGGGACGATATGAAAGCCTACATAAAGTCTTTGAAGTAATTGCCTCAGCGGGGCTGGTGCTTGAGTATCAGCTCCGCTAAAGTTTTCGCACAGGGACCGGTCTGCTCCGCTTTGGGCAGTACCATGTACAAGCTGCCTTTGCGCGAACTGCTCCCTTCAATTTCTATGCGACTCAGTCTGCCGGAATCCAGATCCTCCTGAACGACATAGGGAGGCAGCCAACAGAAGCCGAGGCCGTTGCGAATAAGCCTTAAAGCCTCGTCGAAGTGACTGACGGTCCAACGTTGTTCAGCTTTCAACCAGCCTTCATCTTCGACCGGGTTACTGCCGGTATCCTGAATAACAATTTGTAAGTGCTGAGACAATTCATTTTGATCAATAGGTTGCGGTAAGTCAGCTAACGGATGGTCAGGGTGACAGACGAGGTCCATACTGTATTGACTGATGGGCTCACCAATAAATCCGCGGGGCAAATGATGAGTGATCACGACATCGGCGGTCTGTTCCTGAATTTGTTCTACAGTACCGGTTAAGACTGTGTCGTTAATGAGAAGACGACTGCCGCGACTTAGCTGTTGAAACTCGTTAAGAACAGGAATGAGCTGACTACGGTCAAAAACCATTTCCAGAGCAAGCTTTACTTCGGGTTCCCAACCTTGTTCCAGGTTATCAGCAAGCTGTTCTATCTCTTCTGTAAGGTTAGTTAGCTGACGAGAACGCCTTAGTAAAACTTCGCCAGCGGTGGTTAAGTGAGCCTTTCTGCCTTTGACCTCAAGCAATTGAACACCAACCACTTGTTGCAGTTTTGCTACTGCGTGATTCAGTGATGATTGGCTTTTATTCAAGGCTTCAGCGGCGTGGGCATAACCGCCATAGTCAACGACCGCTTGCAATATGCGCCATTGTTCAATGGTCGACTTGGGTCGATAAACACTCATTTAGATTCTACTCCGGTGGGCGTTAAACCCGGGCAGTAATTACCGCCCGAATCGGTGCTTGGTAACCTTCAATAGTCATATTGGTGTCATTTGGATCAAGAAAGTCCGCTAAAGATTCTCCTGTCATCCACTGCGTTCGTCTTTGTTCGTCTAAAGATGTGGTGTTGTGATCAACAATAGCGATATCTTTAAAGCCGAGCCGCTCTAACCAAACAGATAGCGCACGGGCACTTGGCAGAAACCATACATTGCGCATCTGTGCGTATCGCTCACCGGGCATCATCACGGTTGTTTCGTCACCCTCAACAACGATGGTTTCTAATACTAGCTGGCCGCCAGGACGAATTAACCCTTTTAGCTGCTGCAAAAAGTCGATGGGTGAACGGCGGTGGTAAAGTACGCCCATGCTAAAAACGGTGTCGAAGCTTTTTAGCTCGGGCATTTGCTCAATACCAACCGGGAAAAAATGTGCGCGCTGTTGTAAGGCCAACGGCATCAGTTGGCGAATAGCCCGAAATTGCATAAGAAAAAGCTCGCCGGGGTCAACGCCCCAAACCGCTTCGGCACCTGCTTCAAGCATGCGCCACAAGTGGTAGCCACTGCCACATCCCACATCCAGTACCTGACGGCCATTTAAGTCGTCTAAATGAGGTGCAACGCGCTGCCACTTCCAGTCTGAACGCCATTCGGTGTCAATAAAAACACCAAATAAGTTGAAAGGACCTTTGCGCCAGGGCTGTAACTGCTGGAGTAACCCCGTTAAACGAGCCCGGTCGGTATCGGATGCCTCATCAGAGTGACCAACCTGAATGGTATCAGATAGCTCGGTATGTTCAGCGTTTAACTCGGGCAATTGCTGTAGAACGCGCTGCCAACGTTTTAAGTTACCGTGAGGGTTATTCTTAAAAGCGGTAAGTTGCGGCGCTAAGGTATCCAGCCATTGAGCGTGCGGGCTTTGCAGAAGTGCACGGAGCTCCTTGCTAAAATCGATCATAGTATTCCTTATTTAACCGCGAGCATTGCTGCAAAATTAAAGCACTGGAACCAGACTGTACTGTGTCGAAAGCCTGCATCCTGAAAGCGTTGCATATGGTCTTCTAATGTATCGACTTTCATGACATTTTCGATAGCTGCACGTTTCTGGCTGATCTCCAGTTCGCTGTAGCCATTAGCGCGTTTAAAGTTGTGGTGCAAATCGACAAGTACATCATTCATATTAGCATCGCTGTGGCGCACCTTTTCTGCCAATAACAGGGCTCCGCCATTGTTCATGCCGTCAAAGATACGTTGAATAATGTCGTTTCTCTTCTCTTGTGGAATGAACTGTAGGGTAAAGTTTAATACAACCACAGAAGCATTCTCAATGTCGGTTTCAGCTAAGTCCTGACAATGAAGTTCTGCAGGGATTTGGCTTTTAAAACCCTCCAAATGTAACCTTGCGCGCTCTATCATTGGTTGGGAGTTATCTACACCAATAATTCGGCAGTGACTTGTCTGTTCGCAACCTTTGCGCATAGCAAGTGTAGCTGCGCCAAGGGAACACCCTAGATCGTACAAATTGGAATTTGGCTGAACGTAACGGCTCACCAATTGAGGCAGAGTTTGTAATATACTTGAGTAGCCCGGCACCGAACGGTTTATCATATCCGGAAAGACTTCCACGACTTGTTGATCGAAACAAAAGTCGGAAATGCTGGGTAAAGGTTTTGCAAATAACGTGTCGTGTTGCGTCATAAAGCTACTTTTATTCAATAAATGGCTTAGATTTATTGGTATTTTACCGATAAATGAGACAGACGCACAGGCAATATTGGACTAAAATTCCGCCATTAGTCCGGGAGGAGAGTACATTGAATCGAGTTTTGGCTATCGTCAGTGCCTTTTTCGCTGCATTTTCGGTGACGTTATCGAGTAGCTATGCCAGCCAACCCGAGAGGTGGCTGGAAGACTATAAAGAAATTCGTGTCGGAGTGCCCGATCAGTTGGCGCCTTTGGTGTCTTTTGAAGATGGCAAAGCCGAAGGTCTGGATGTCGATTTACTGGAAAAGTTTACTCGCGATTTGGCGGTAGAAATTGTTTGGAAACCTTGTGGAGCATGGCAGCAATGCCTGAACGCCATCAAGGCGAAAGAAATTGATGTTCTGACCAGTGTGTCATACTCAGTCGAACGCAATCAGTTTATGGACTTTACTCAAAGCTATTGGTCAATGCCATGGGCTGCAATTTCCCCGATAAATCAAAAAGCTAGCGAGGGAAGTATTGGTTTAAATCAGTTAAGTGATAGTAAAGTTGGTGTGGTTGAAGGCTACAGCATAGAGTCACAGTTGTCTCAGTTGAGAGGTATTCAGCTTATTCAGGTTGATGGAATTCGCGAAGGTTTGAATTTAATACGCAATAGTGGTGTTGATTATTATGTCGACAGTCTGCCTATGCTGGTCTACGAACTGCAGCGAAGACCTCTGCCGGGTACAAAACTTTCGGTTATTGACGATACTCAGGGTGAAGAGCTTTATTTAGGCGTTAGGGAAGACTGGAAGCCACTGGTTATGGCGCTGAATGGTGGTATTGACTCAGTTACTGAAAGTGAGAAAAGTCAGCTTAAACAGAAATGGTATGGTTTTGAGCTAGAGCAGGGCTGGAGTAATAAAGAGCTTCTGGACATTGCTATGAAAGTGGGCTCAGTTGTTTTGTTAATCATTGTTAGCTTTGCGGTCTGGAACAGTCGGCTGCGTAAGGAAATTAAGTTACGCAAAGCTGCCGAAAGACAAATTCGGCATATCGCAACTCATGATGAATTGACGGGTCTTCCCAACAGAAACTTAATGCAGGACCGACTGGAGCAGACTTTAAGTCAAAACGAAAGAACCGGAAAGCCATTCGCTGTTCTGTTTCTGGATCTCGATGGTTTTAAAAAGATTAACGACGATTTTGGTCACAGTTATGGTGATGAACTACTGGTGCAGGCTGCGCACCGCATGAGCAGTCTTTTACGCCGATCAGATACGGTATGTCGTCATGGCGGTGATGAGTTCGTAGTGATTCTTCCGACAGCGAATAATGTCGGGTCCGCACTGGCGGTATCGCGTAAGTTAGTTGTGCAGTTGGCAAAGCCCTACAAAGTGAAGAAAAAGTCACTGGATATCAGTGTGTCTATTGGGGTCAGCCTTTACCCCCAGCATGGGTTAACCTCAGACGATTTATTACGTTCGGCGGACAAGGCGATGTACCGTGCCAAGGCCGCTGGTAAAAATGATGTGCGTCTGGCTGGCGACGACGGATGACATTCGGCGTCAGTCCGCTATAATGTTGCGCTTCGTAAAAACATTCATTGCAACAGCTAGCAGGATAAACGCGCATGCGAACTCATTACTGTGGACAAATAAATGCTGAATTGGCGGGACAAGAGGTCACGCTATGTGGTTGGGTCAATAAACGCCGTGACTTAGGCGGCCTAATTTTTATTGATCTGCGTGACCGTGAAGGGATGCTGCAGGTCGTTTTCGACCCGGACCAAAAAGCCTTATTTGAGACAGCAAACAGCCTGCGTCAGGAATTCTGCGTTCGCTTAAGTGGTAAAGTTAACCGTCGCCCGGAAAGCCAGGTCAATAAAAACATGGCTACCGGCGAAGTCGAACTGCTGGCAACCGATTTAGAAATTCTAAGTCGCTCTGAACCTCTCCCTATCGACTTCAACCAGCAAGTGAGCGAAGAAGCACGACTGCGTTATCGCTACCTTGATTTACGTCGTCCGCAAATGAATGAAAAATTGCAGTTTCGTGCGAAAGTAACCAGCGCGGTGCGTCGCTTTTTTGATGACAACGGCTTCTTAGATATAGAAACGCCAATGTTAACGCGAGCAACGCCGGAAGGCGCGCGCGACTACCTGGTGCCAAGCCGTACTCATAAAGGACGCTTTTTCGCGCTGCCACAAAGCCCTCAGTTGTTTAAACAGCTGCTGATGATGTCGGGTTTTGATCGCTACTATCAAATTGTTAAATGCTTCCGCGACGAAGATTTACGCGCTGACCGCCAACCTGAATTCACTCAGATAGATATCGAAACCTCGTTTATGAGCGCTGAGCAGGTCATGGAAATTACCGAGCAAATGGCTCGTGACCTCTTCAAGCAACTACTTGATGTGGATTTGGGTGAATTCCCGAGCATGACCTGGCACGAAGCCATGCGCCGTTTTGGTAGTGACAAACCCGACCTGCGTAACCCATTAGAGCTGGTTGATGTTGCTGATGTTTTAAAAGACGTTGAGTTTAAAGTCTTTTCTGGCCCGGCGAATGACGAAGAAGGCCGTGTTGCAGCCATTCGCTTACCAGGGCAGGCTGAGAACGTTTCACGCAAAATGATTGATGAATACACACAATTTGTCAGCATTTATGGCGCGAAAGGGCTGGCTTGGATTAAAGTGAATGACCGCAGTACAGGCCGTGACGGGTTGCAGTCGCCGATTCTTAAATTCTTGCCGGATGAAGTGATTGAGCCATTACTAGAGCGCACTGAAGCAAAAACGGGCGATGTCCTCTTCTTTGGTGCTGATAAAGCGAACGTTGTTGCTGAAGCTCTGGGTGCTTTACGCCTGAAGTTGGGTAAAGACTTTGAACTTGTCAGTAATGAGTGGAAACCGCTATGGGTCGTTGACTTCCCAATGTTCGAAGTCGCTGATGATGGCAGCCTGGCCGCATTACACCACCCCTTCACCGCACCGGTCAATGTGACTCCGGAAGAATTAAAAGCCAACCCGGCAGCCGCTATTTCAAATGCCTATGACATGGTATTAAATGGTGTTGAGTTAGGTGGTGGTTCGGTTCGTATCCACGAAAACGCTATGCAGCAAGCGGTGTTTGAAGTATTAGGTATTGAAAAAGACGAAGCTCAGGAAAAATTCGGCTTCCTGCTGGAAGCGTTAAAGTACGGTACGCCGCCGCATGCTGGCCTAGCTTTTGGTCTGGATCGTCTGGTTATGTTGATGGTTGGCGCAACCTCAATTCGTGATGTTATCGCTTTTCCTAAAACAACGACCGCAGCTTGTGTTCTTACCGATGCGCCAGGCGCTGCAAACCCCGCTGCGTTGCAAGAGCTGGGCGTAAAAAGTATGGTAGAGGAAGACGAATAACCAACAAGGGTGAAATATGGCTGGTCATTCCAAATGGTCTAATATTAAGCACCGAAAAGCCGCGCAGGACGCTAAGCGCGGCAAAATTTTTACTAAATTAATACGTGAGATTACGGTTTCCGCTCGTGAAGGGGGCGGAGACCCTGAAACCAACCCTCGCTTACGTGCTGCTATCGATAAAGCCTTATCGAATAACATGAAGCGTGACACCATAGATACCGCAGTAAAGCGCGGCTCTGGTGATCTTGAAGGCGATAATCTTGATGAGCTGACCTATGAAGGCTATGGCCCTAATGGTGTCGCTGTATTGCTGGAGTGCATGACCGACAACCGAAACAGAACGGTTTCCGATGTTCGTCATGCATTCACTAAATTTGGAGGCAATTTGGGCACAGATGGCTCGGTCGCTTACTTATTTAATAAAAAAGGCGTTATTAGCTACCCAGCAGAGGTTACAGAAGAGCAGCTCATGGAGCCCGCACTTGAAGCCGGTGCAGAAGATCTTATTACATACGAGGGCAGCGGTATCGATGTCATGACCTCACCGGAAAATTTCGGTTCCGTAAAAGACGCTCTGGATGAAAAAGATTTAGAAGCCAGTAACGCTGAAGTGACTCAGGTGCCTGATACTCGAGTTGACTTAGATGAAGAATCTGCAAGAACCTTCTTAAAATTACTGGATGCACTTGAAGACCTGGATGACGTTCAAAATGTCTATCATAACGCCGATATCTCAGATGAGATAATTGCACGGCTGGACGACTAAGTGGCCATTATTCTGGGTATTGACCCGGGCTCAAGGTTAACGGGTTATGGTGTTATTGAACAGCGCGGTAGGCAGCTAAGCTATTTAGGCAGCGGCTGTATAAAAATTATCGGAAGCCGCGCTGAGCCGCTGACATTAGCCGAAAAACTTCGCCGCATACACGACAGTGTGAGTGAATTAATCACTCAGTTTAAACCTGACGAGTTTGCAATAGAGCAGGTATTCATGGCAAAGAACCCGGATTCGGCATTAAAGCTTGGACAGGCGAGGGGCGCGGCAATAGTAGCGGCTGCTTGTGCTGAGCTTCCCGTAGCGGAGTACTCTGCTCGCCAAATAAAGCAGTCGGTTGTGGGGAACGGCGGTGCCGAGAAGTCCCAGGTGCAGCATATGGTGATGGCACTATTGAATTTGCAACGGTGTCCGCAAGAAGACGCAGCGGATGCGTTAGCGGTAGCCTTATGCCATGCTCACAGCTCTCAAAACTTGATAAAAATGGCAGGTGCTGCGCGCAAAACTGTGCGTGGACGCCTGCGTTAATGGAGTACAAAAGTGATAGGTCATATTCAGGGCGTACTTACCAGTAAACAACCACCTGAGGTCGTGCTTGATGTGCAGGGCGTTGGTTACGAAATTCAATTGCCAATGACGTGTTTTTATCAACTGCCCGCAGTAGGCGAGACGATTAAACTCATCACTCATTTTGTGGTGCGGGAAGATGCCCAGTTACTCTATGGTTTTATTTCCTCTTCCGAACGCTCGCTGTTTCGGTTGCTGATAAAGACTCAGGGGGTAGGTCCAAAACTGGCATTGGCTATTTTATCGGGTATGTCGGCAGATGAGTTCGTCATTGCGGTTAATCACAATGACGTTAGCCGGCTGGTAAAACTGCCTGGTGTGGGTAAGAAAACCGCCGAGCGGTTAGTCATTGAAATGCGCGACCGTCTTAAAGACTGGCAGCCCGCGACACCATTTACTGACAGCGCTCCGCTTGATAACCAGGGTACAGACGCCAGGGAGCACCCGGCAGATGCACGCGCAGATGCGGTGAGTGCGTTGCAGGCTCTTGGTTATAAAGAAAATCAAGCTGAAAAAGCCTTACAAAAGGTGTACTCTGCAGAACATAATAGCGAGACCTTGATTCGACTGGCGCTAAAACAGCTGTCGTAAGGAAGTCCAATGATTGAAGCCGATCAGATACCCACTCAACGCCTCATTGAGCCCGATGTACAAGGTGAAGATGAAGCCGTTGACCGTGCTATACGACCCAAAGCTTTGGCGGAATATACCGGCCAGAAGCACGTGGTTGAGCAAATGGGCATTTTTATTGAGGCCGCGCGTAAACGTCAGGAAGCCCTTGACCATTTATTGATATTTGGTCCGCCAGGGTTGGGGAAAACCACACTCGCAAACATTGTCGCTAACGAGTTGGATGTCAGTATTAAAACAACGTCAGGACCTGTTCTCGAAAAAGCCGGAGACTTGGCGGCCCTATTGACAAACCTGGAAGCACACGATGTTTTATTTATTGATGAGATTCATCGGCTGAGTCCCGTTGTTGAAGAAATTCTCTATCCTGCCATGGAAGATTACCAACTGGATATCATGATAGGCGAAGGTCCGGCTGCCCGCTCTATCAAATTGGATTTACCACCTTTTACGTTAATTGGTGCAACGACCCGGGCGGGAGCGTTAACTTCACCACTTAGGGATCGTTTCGGTATTGTTCAACGTCTTGAGTTTTACGATGTTAATGAATTAACGGACATCGTAGCGCGCTCCGCTCACTTTATGAATGTCCGAATGCTGGATGGAGGCGCAAGGGAGATAGCCCGTCGCTCCAGAGGTACGCCTCGTATCGCCAATCGACTTTTGCGCCGAGTACGGGATTACGCTGAGGTCAGAGGTAATGGTGATGTTGATGAAGCCACTGCAAATGCAGCTTTAACCATGGTGGATGTTGACCAGGCTGGTTTTGATTATATGGATCGGAAGCTGTTATTAGCCATTATGGAAAAATTTACCGGTGGACCGGTAGGGTTAGATAATTTGGCGGCGGCAATAGGTGAAGAGAAAGATACAATTGAAGATGTGCTTGAACCTTACTTGATTCAACAAGGCTTCTTACAGCGAACACCGAGAGGCCGGATAGCTACGCCACGCGCTTATCAGCATTTTGGGTTAAAGCCTGAGAAATAAAAAAAAGCCCGCACAATGTGCGGGCAAACAGAACAACAAGAAGGAAGTTAAATCCAGGGAACTATTACTCAATAAACAATCTCAGAAAAAGTGACAACCAATCTCTTTGTCTTTGATATGCTGAGTATTATAAGGTTAATCTGATTCTGATCAAACAAGAAAAATTAGATGTTCGAATTAAAAAAACTAATCTGGAATTGATTTTTGTTGACTAAAAAAAGCGCAACATATTTATAACAATGAAATAAAGTTTATAAAAAACAACATGTTGTTATTTTTGTGTTTCAATACTGTCATAAAAAAAAGTCTGTTGATAAAGTGACCAGTGACAGTTTTGAAGGCTTCTTTACAAAATATTACACAACAGTAACTTTTCGGAACTTTACTTGAGGTGGTAATGTCTCATTGTGACTTTGAATGGCCGATTCGTGTTTACTACGAAGATACGGATGCAGGTGGTATCGTTTATTATGCCAACTATCTCAAGTTTATTGAAAGAGCACGGACAGAGTGGTTACGATCGTTAGGGATTGAACAGGATACTTGGTTAGCTCACAATATCGCTTTTGTGGTTCGTAAGGTTGAACTCGATTTACGACTGGCAGCAAAGTTTAATGCCGAGTTGAATGTGACTGTAAAAGTTACACAGATAAAGAAAGCTTCATTGGTTTTCGAACAAAAAGTTTTGGCGAAGGATGGCAGAGTACATTGCCAGGCAACAGTTGTAGCCGCTTGCATTGATAATCAGGCAATGCGTGCTGTTGCTATTCCGGAACCGATAATTTCGCGTATTCAGTCAGGGGTTTAAAGCGTGCAAGCAGAGTTATCGTTTATTGATTTATTCATGCAGGCCAGCTTATTAGTAAAGCTGGTAATGGTAATGTTATTGGCGATGTCAGTCTGGGGCTGGGTGCTAATTTTTCAGCGCAAGAAAGTGCTGAAGCAAGCACGAAACGATGCGCTAAAATTTGAAGACCGCTTTTGGTCAGGCGTCGATCTTGCTCGCCTTTATCAGGAAATTTCGGCCCGTGCGAAAAACGCGCGAGGTCTGGAGTTATTATTTCATGCGGGCTTTAAAGAGTATGCCCGGCTGCGCAACCATTCAACGACAAATACACAAACAATGCTTGAAGGTGCGTTTCGTGCAATGCGTGTTGCACACGCCAGAGAAACTGAGAAGTTAGATAATAACCTGGGAATTCTTGCGACCATTGGCTCTATCAGCCCGTATATCGGCTTGTTTGGAACCGTTTGGGGCATTATGAACGCTTTTATCGCTTTAGGTGCCGTACAGCAAGCAACCTTAGCTATGGTTGCTCCGGGAATCGCTGAAGCACTTATCGCTACCGCTATGGGTCTTTTCGCTGCTATACCGGCCGTTATTGCATACAACCGATTTACGACAACCGTTGAAAAAGTAGATAATCAATACATGAACTTTATTGATGAATTCATCTCGATATTACAACGTCAGTCTTCGGCGCAGGCAGGAAAGAGTAAAGTAGAGGGCGAAACGGTATGATGGTAATGCCGCGCAAGCGTCGTAAGCCGGTTGCGGAAATTAATGTGGTTCCTTATATCGACGTGATGTTGGTTCTGCTTATTATTTTCATGGTAACAGCGCCATTAATTACGCAGGGTGTTAAGGTCGACTTACCAAAAGCAACCGCAGAGCCACTTTCTGAGGAAAGTAAACCGCCACTAGTCGCGTCAGTTGATGCTGAAGGCCGGTATTATCTCAATCAGGGTGATAGCAAGGATACGCCTATGCAGGCGGACGAGTTAGCAACACTGGTTGCGGCGCATTTGCAAGTTGAACCCGATACACCCGTAATGGTGAACGGTGATGGTGCGGTATCGTATAATCAAATTGTACAACTGATGGTGTTACTGCAAAGAGCAGGTGTGCCTTCAGTCGGCTTAATGACAGATTCGTCGGATAATTAGTTGTGGCAAAATCAGATAGCTTAACCTTACCGCTGATATATTCGATTGCGATTCATGCCGTGATAGCCGGTGTGTTGTTGATCAGCTTTGAATTTACGCCATCAGCGCCTGAAGCGATGGAAGTCAACCTTGATCAAAGCGAACTCGGCATGTCTGAGGAAATTGTCAGCGCAGTTACTGTAGATAAATCGAAAGTACAGCAACAGGCCGATAAAATTCGACAGAAAAAAGCTGAACAAGAAGCGGCTGAGCAACGTCGAATAGAAAGACTGGAAAGACAAGCCGAGGAAGCTCGTAAAGCCCGTGAGCGAGAAGAGCAGCGTAGAAAAGAGATTCAGCGTCAGCAAGAGCTGGAAAGGCAGGAAGCTGAAAAAGCGAGACAGCAGGCTGAGCGAGAGAAAAAAGAAGCGGAACGGTTAGCCCAGGAAAGAGCTAAAGCAGAAGCTGCCGCAAAAGAAGCGGAGCGGCGTAAGCGCGAAGCAGAAGAGGCTGAGCGCCGAGCTGAAGAGGAGCGGCGTAAGCGCGAGGAAGAACGCCGTAAGCGCGAGCAGGCGGAGCGTGAAGCTGCAGAGCGCGAAGCGCAACTGCAAAAAGAGATGGAAGAAGAACGAGCCCGGCGTCAGGCCGCACGACGCCAACAGGTGATGAGTGAAGTTGAAAAATATCAGGCACTTATTCAGCAAACTATTCAGCGTAACTGGAATGTTGATGACTCTATGCGTGGTAAGTCTTGTGAACTGACTATCAGGGTTGCACCGAGTGGGTTCGTTAAGTCAGTAGACACAGGTAGTGGCGATGCGAACGTTTGTCGCTCAGCCCAGAACGCGGTATTGAAGGCGACAACCTTGCCGGTTTCTGAAGATCCAGAAATTTATGAACAAATGAGTACGATTAAACTGACTGTAAAACCGCAGTTGTAACAAGGTGACCGATGAAAAAAATATTAATTAACAGCTTATTACTCTTTGTTGCGCTAACAGCTATTGCTCGCGCAGGGGTATTGGAAATCGTCATCACGGAAGGTATTGATACCGCACGACCAATTGCGGTTGTGCCGTTTGAATGGAAGGGCGAAGGTGAAGCTCCGAGCGAGCTTACCGACGTAATTGCGGCTGACTTGATGCGCAGTGGTAAGTTTAATCCAATTCCTTCAAGCGCCATGCCGCAACGTCCGGCTGCAGATGACGACATTGATTACTCTGCATGGGCGAAAATGGGAGTTGAGGCGATTTTAGTAGGTTCGATAGAGCCATACTCTGTTGATCGTTACATGGTTAAGTTTGAAGTTATTGATGTGCTAAGAGGACAAATTACGGGCGGTAATTCGCAAATGTTACGCAATGGCGAATTAGTTCAGAGTAATGACCATATTCTCGATTCTCGTTCAAGCGTTATCGATGGCGACCAGTTTCGTTCTTATGCGCATCGAATTTCCGATGTGGTTTATGAGGCGTTAACGGGTGAACGCGGCGCCTTTATGACTAAAATTGCTTATGTGACAGTGAATCACGAAGACCGTTATCCTTATAAACTGGCAGTAGCGGACTATGACGGAGCGAATGAGAAAATCCTGCTGCGTAGTCCGGAGCCTCTCATGTCACCATCCTGGTCTCCTGATGGAAACAAGCTTGCGTACGTCAGTTTTGAGAACAAAACGGCGGAAATATTCATACAGGACATCTACACCACCCGTCGGGAAAAGACAACATCGTTTCCGGGTATTAACGGAAGTCCGGTTTTCTCGCCAGATGGTAAAAAATTAGCTATGGTGTTATCAAAGGATGGTAATCCTGAGCTTTATGTATTTGATATTAATACGAAGGACTTGCAACGTATCACTCGTAATCGTACGATTGATACAGAGCCTAACTGGACGCCTGATGGTGAATCCTTAATTTTCACCTCAGAAAGAGGTGGCAGACCACAGTTATATAGCGTAAATTTATCATCAGGTCAGGTTCGTAGGTTAACCTTTGAAGGTGAACAGAATTTAGGTGGTACAATAGTACCGTCTGGCAAGGATATGGTTTTAGTTAACAGAACACGAGGCAACTACCATATCGCTAAACAAGAATTCCCGCGTGGGAATATGCAAGTTTTAACAAAAACGGCATTAGATGAGTCACCCAGTGTGGCACCAAATGGCAGTATGGTTATTTACAGTACAACGCATAATAACAAACAAGTACTGGCATTGGTTTCTATCGATGGGCGTTTTAAAGCACGGTTACCGGCAACCGATGGTGAAGTGAAGTCACCGGCTTGGTCGCCATACATGTAAAACACAGCCTGAATGGTTAAATTGTTCGATAAAACGATAAGGACGAAAAGGATGCAGCTTAATAAACTTTTTAAAGCTCTGGCAATCGTTGTACCAATGGCAACTCTGGCCGCTTGTAGCTCAAATCAAGAAACTGATTCAGGTGCAGGTGCAGGTCAAGAGACCAATCAACAAGCTGAGCAAGACTCTGGTGTTCAAACTGGAGCAGCAGAGCGCGCTAAAACGATGGAAGAAGAGCGTCAAGAGAAAATGGAAGCGTTACGTAAAGAACACATCGTTTACTTCGCTTTTGACAAATCTAACATCCAGTCAGAATACACTGACTTGTTGTCAGCTCACGCTGACTACTTAGTGAAAAACCCGTCTGTAAAAGTTGTTATTGAGGGTCATACCGATGAACGCGGTACACCTGAATACAACATTGCGTTGGGTGAGCGTCGTGCTCAAGCGGTTGAAAACTACCTGCATAACTTAGGTGTTCAGGATTCTCAAACCTCTACTGTGTCATATGGTGAAGAGAAGCCGATGGTAAACGAATCAAACGAACGCGCATACGCCAAAAACCGTCGTGCCGTTTTAGTTTACTAATCTAAGAAAAGCGGATAGTACATGAGAAAAACGCTGTTAGCTGTATGTTTGTGTGTGCCTGGGGCCGTTATGGCCCAGGCACCTGTTTCTGGATTGTCATCTTCAGGTGATGTTGAGCAACGTCTCGAGCAAATTGAGCGTATGCTCGAAGCTCGCTCAGACGCTCAACTTAAAATGCTGAATCAGTTAGGCTCTCTGCAGCAAGATGTTGCTGAGTTAAGAGGCATAACCGAAGAGCATGAGTATCGTCTGGAGCAACTTTTAGAGCGCCAGCGCGAGCTGTATAAGGAAATTGATCGTCGCTTCAGTAATTTGAAGCAGAACAATAGTCAGAGTAATGAAGTGACTGGCAACTATGACGATCTAGAGCAGGTTCCTACACAAACAGACGGCAGCAGCTATTCTCCTAACTTGAGTGAGAATGACGCTTACGACAAGGCTATTGCATTAGTTCTTGAAGATAAACGTTATGATGATGCGATACCCGCATTTCAGTCCTTTCTTAAAAACTTCCCAAATTCGACCTATGCGGCAAATGCGCATTACTGGCTCGGGCAGTTGTTTTTTGCAAAACGTGAATACAACGAAGCGAAACAGCAATTTGAGACTGTTGTAAACGATTACCCGGATAGTAATAAGCGTGGCGACTGCTTGCTGAAACTAGGTGCTATAGCTAGTGAACAGAATAAGTCGGCAGATGCTAAGGCTTATTATGAACAAGTGGTCAAAGAATACCCAGATAGTACCGAAGCTAATTTGGCAAAACAGCGCCTTAATTAGTAACAACTGAGCAACATGTGTTCGTGATTTGAGCAGTTGCACGGTTTTTTTCAATTTTCAGTTGCATACGCGCACTATTTCAGTAAACTATGCCGCCGTTGCCAAGCAGAAACGGCAGCAAAATTGGCGTTGGGTTGTTAGCTCAGTTGGTAGAGCAGTTGACTTTTAATCAATTGGTCGCAGGTTCGAATCCTGCACAACCCACCA
>NZ_JBNIEX010000009.1:0-84670 GCF_051842325.1 Idiomarina sp. ST10R2A5
TCCCCTTCGTCTAGTGGTCCAGGACACCGCCCTTTCACGGCGGTAACAGGGGTTCAAATCCCCTAGGGGACGCCATTCAAATACTGAAGTGTAAAAAGTAATAACTGCGTCCCCTTCGTCTAGTGGTCCAGGACACCGCCCTTTCACGGCGGTAACAGGGGTTCAAATCCCCTAGGGGACGCCATTACTTTTAAACACTTAAGAATTAAGTCCATGGGTCCCCTTCGTCTAGTGGCCTAGGACACCGCCCTTTCACGGCGGTAACAGGGGTTCAAATCCCCTAGGGGACGCCACTTAAATCAACCGCCCGCAGGCGGTTTTTTTGTTTCTGGCTTTCACTACTTCGCCAACTCCAGCAAATAAGGCTCAAGAAAATCAGCTATCTTTGGCTGGGCTTCAGCGGTGGGATGAATACCATCGTCCTGCACGTAATCTGCATTGGTGGCTATCTCTTCCATGAAGAATGGTATCAGCGTTACATTTTCTTCTTTTGCAACCTCTTCAAATACCTGGCGGAACTGCTCTGCAAAGCGTTGGCCATAGTTAGGTGGCACCATAACCTGACTTAAGCCGACTTTAACGCCTTGTTTCTGCGCCTGGTCGATGATTTGTTTTAAATTCGAGCGAACTGTGTTTAGGTCGAACCCGCGAAGGCCATCATTACCGCCTAGCTCGATAAATAAAGCGTCGGGCTTGTGACGCTCTAAAACGCCCTCTAAGCGGCGCAAACCACCACGAGTGGTCTCGCCACTAATACTGGCGTTAATGATGTTTATATCGGGGTGAGAGCTCTCCCAGCGACGATCTAACTCGGCAACCCAGGTTTGTTCCTGAGAAAGCCCGTAACCGGCGCTTAAGCTGTCACCTAAAACAACAAGTGAGACATTTGCGGAAACGCTGCGTATAACCAACAACAGCGCTAAAAATAAACACGTTTTCAAAAGGAAGTTTTTCATCTTATGCTCATTCAAGCTCAACAACTGGAAAAAACCGTAGACACCTCTGAGGGTCCATTACAGATTCTGCAGCCAATTAACGTCAGTATCAATGCCGGTGACACCGTAGCCATTGTCGGCGCTTCGGGTTCCGGTAAGTCGACGCTATTGTCACTACTGGCGGGTTTAGACATCGCATCCTCCGGAGAGGTTCTTATAGAGAACGAAAAATTAAGCGAATTGGATGAGGAGCAGCGCGCAAAAGTTCGTGCTGACAAAGTCGGATTCATTTTTCAGTCGTTCCTGCTGGTACCTAGTTTAAGTGCCTTAGAGAACGTTATGCTCCCGGCAGAGCTGGCCGGACATAAAGGCGCAGAGAAAGAAGCCAGAGAATTACTGGCGAAGGTTGGGCTGGAAGATCGCTGGCATCACTATCCAAATCAATTATCTGGTGGCGAGCAGCAGCGAGTAGCTATTGCCAGAGCCTTTGTCGGACAACCGAAGATTCTTTTTGCCGATGAACCAACGGGTAACCTCGATGCGAAAACCGGTGGAAAAGTCGAAGAGTTGTTATTTGATTTAAACAAGGATTATGGCACCACGCTGATTGTGGTAACTCATGATCAACGGCTTGCAAAGCGCTGTCAGCGCGTGTTGCAAATGGATGCAGGGCAGTTATCGGAGGCAGCTCAGGATGTGGCATAAAATTTCGTTTCGTTTGCTGAAGCATGAGCTGAAACGAGGTGAGCTGACAATTATGGCGCTGGCAATTATTTTGTCAGTCACTGCTGTGTTGTCACTGTCCATTTTCAGCGATCGCTTACAGGCTGGATTAACTGAGCGTAGTAGTGAGTTTCTTGCTGCCGACAGAGTATTGAGCTCGCGGAGAGATATACCGCAAGAGTGGTTAGAGCAAGCCGGGCAAATGAATTTGAAAACCTCCTGGAAAGTTGTGTTCAACTCAATGGCGTTTGCTGATGAGAACATGACCCTGGTGGATATTAAGGCGGTAAGCGATGGCTACCCGTTACGAGGTCAGCTGGAAATTGCTGATGAACCTTTTGGGCAAGGTTATGTGGCCGAAGGTTTGCCTGCAGAAGGTGAGGCCTGGGTCGCTTCTCAGTTATTTCAGGCGCTGCAGTTAGATATCGGCGATGACATTGAGGTTGGCAACAGCAGCTTTAAAGTAACGAAAGTTGTTACCTATGAGCCGGACGTTGGTTTTTCAGTATTTACTGATAGTCCAAACGTTATTATTCGCCACTCACAACTGGAAGAAACGGGCTTGATCCAGCCCGGCAGCCGAGTGCGTTTTAATGTGTTAATGGCGGGTGACAACAGCGACATTACTGCCTATGAAGACTGGTTGCTACCACGCCTGAATGACGACACGCATAGCTGGCGCAGTATAGAAGATGGTGACAGTCCGTTGTCGCGTTCTTTGAATCGTGCTGAGCGTTTTATGATGCTGGCCAGCCTGCTCGGTGTGGTACTGGCTGCAACAGCGGTGGCAGTAGCAGCGCAGCGCTATTGTCAGAGAAATTACGATGTGGTTGCCATATTCAAAACCTTAGGGGCCAGTCGCCAGCAGATACGACGTATCTTTTTACTTCACCTGTTATTGCTTACAGCTGCCAGTGTGGCGGTGGGTATGGCGCTTGGCTGGGCCATTCAATATGTGGTTATTGAATGGGTGGCACAGAAACTGGATGCGACCTTACCTCAAGCCGGATGGCAGCCCTACGCATTAGCCGGAGCGACCGGTGTTATCAGTGCGGTTATGTTTACCCTGTATCCATTATTCAGGTTGGTATCGATTCCGCCGCTACGCGTATTGCACCGTCAATTGACGGCTGGTAATGCGGTGCGTTGGTTGCAATGGGTACTGAGTGGCGGAACCATTTACGCACTGCTGGTGATTTACAGTCAGCAATGGTGGCTTTCCACGGCCTTGTTTGCCGGTGGCGCAGTTGCTGCTGTTATTTTACTGGGGCTGGGTCGTTTGTTTATTTCAGCCAGCCGTAAAGCGGGTATGCAGGCAGGCAGCAGCTGGCGACTGGCGATGGCTGGCTTGCAACGTCGGGCGGCAGCAAATAGCGTTCAAATGCTGAGCTTTTCAACGGCCATTATGCTGTTGCTGCTTGTCATTGTTCTACGAAACGATTTACTGGAAGACTGGAAACGTCAGCTACCTGCCGATGCGCCAAATTATTTCGCAATTAACATTGCTGAAGATAACGTTGATGACATGCAGTCAATGTTCGAGCGGGAAAATATTCCGTCGACCGATCTCTATCCTATTGTGCCGGGACGTTTAACCCATATTAACGGGGAGAAACTCGAGGACGAAGTTACCAAAGAGGATCGTGATGAGGAAGTCTCTGATGAAGATGCTTCAGAAAATGACGGTCGTGAAGGCATAGGCAGAGAGCTCTCTTTAACCTGGCGTGACAGTTTGCCTCCTAACAACGAACTTACCGCAGGAGAGTGGTGGGGCGACAATGCCGAACCTCAGGTCTCGGTGGAGCTGAATGTATCAGAACGACTGGATATTAAAGTCGGTGATGAACTACGCTTTAACTTAGGTGGCGAAGAATTCACTGTACCGGTGACCAGCTTGCGTAAAGCTGACTGGAATACATTGCAGCCAAACTTTTACATGATCTTCAATACCTCGACTCTGGAAGATTTTCCGGCGACTTATATCACCAGTTTCAGACTGGATGAAGAACGTAAAAGTGACCTGTATGAGTTGTTCAAGCCTTTCCCACAGGCATCTTTAATTGATTTGGATGCCATGATAGATCAAATACGGGAAGTGATTGGGCAGGTGAGCTTAGCGATTGTGTTTGTACTGGTACTTGTGATCATTGCTGGCGCTTTAGTGCTGGTAGCGCAAGTTCAGGCGAGTATGGAAGAGCGCCAGAAAGAATTAGTTATTCTAAGAACACTGGGGGCTCCGGGTAAATTACTGAGCCGTAGTATTACTTATGAGTTTTTGGTGTTAGGTGCCATTAGTGGACTGATAGCAACTTTGGCAATGGAGATATCACTGTTCATACTGCAGAACCAGGTGTTTAACATGACGCCGGTTATTCACTGGAAGTTGTGGCTGTTAGGGCCGGCATTTGGTGCTGTAGTGGTTGCTGTTTTAGGCCGCTTATCCTGCTACCGACTTATTCAGAGAAATACCGCTCAGTTAATACGCAAACTGACTTAACAAAATAGGGAGGTGACCAATGAACATTTTAATGACAGGTGGTACCGGGCTTATTGGCTCAGCGTTTATTCGCAAGTACCTAAGTGAGCATCAGTTTACGGTCACTACCCGCAACAAGGAACGCGCAAAAAAGGCCTTGGGTGATGATGTCACTTTGCTCTCTTCGGTGGACGAAGTAACGGATATTGGTCAATTTGAAGCCGTTATTAATCTACAAGGGGAAGGCATTGCGGATAAGCGTTGGAGCGACTCCCGCAAACAGGCGTTAAAAGACAGCCGCTGGCAGGTTACCGAAAAGCTGGCGGCTATGATCAAGGCTGCAGAAACGCCTCCTAAGGTATTTCTGAGTGGTTCCGCTATTGGCTATTATGGCCCGCGTGATGCTCAGCCCGTAAATGAGAATGAGAGCCCTAAGCATACTGACTTTGCGGTGACCTTATGTCAGGAATGGGAGCGTCGGGCTTTAGCTGCAGAGGATGCAACCCGCGTGGTTCTGCTACGCACCGGTGTGGTTCTGGCAAAAGGTGAGGGCGCCCTGGCCAAAATGCTTTTTCCATATAAGTTTGGCTTAGGTGGCCCTTTGGGCGATGGTGATCAGATGATGTCGTGGATACAGCTTGAGGATATGATCCGTGCGATTCAGTATCTGCTGAAACACGACAATTTGTCTGGGCCAGTTAACATGACCGCTCCGGGGCCCGTTACTAATGAAGCCTTTAGCCGTACTCTGGCGTCGGTACTGAATAAACCGCACTTTATGAGAGTACCGGGTTTTGTGCTCAAGTTAGGTCTGGGGGAAATGTCGTCGATGCTGCTTAAAGGTCAGGCTGTGGTGCCCGATAAGTTGCGCAGCCATGGTTTTGAATTTGAGTACCCTACGGTACGGGAAGCCTTTCAGGTCAGTGTGTAATTCTTTACACGTCTTTTTATTTTCTTAACGGACAGTGTTTTCGAAACTCAGTAAAATTGAGGGATGAAAACAAAAAAACAGTACTTACTTAAACAATTAACCCTTGGCGTTGGCATTTTAATGCTGGCGCTTACAGGGTGTACTTCGATTCCCGCTGAAAGTCCTGAAAACTTAGTTGGTACTAGCGAGTCCGGTAAGGCTTCTTATTACGCTATGAAATACCAATTCAGAACGACGGCAAGCGGCGAACGTTATAACCACTTTTCAAGTACAGCGGCTCATCGAACCTTACCGTTTGGAACTAAAGTGCGTGTAACCAATATTGCTAACAATAAAAGTGTTGTGGTCAAAATTAATGACCGGGGACCGTTTATTGATGGCAGGATCATCGATCTGTCACGTTCCGCATTTAGTGAAATAGCCGATCTGGATCTCGGAATTATTGAAGTAACCACTGAAGTGGTTCACTAACTTCAATAGTTATGCTGTTATGTTACAAAGTTTAACAATTTGAGGCGTGACCTTCTAACATATTGATATTAGCCTCCTTAGATAAGTTTAATCTAGGGAGTTAATATGTACTTTTGGAATATTGATGCACTGAAAAGGGACTTTCTTCAGGGACGTTTCAGTCAAACTCAAGCCTTTTACTACTTAGTCTTAATGTTGGTTTTGTTCACACTGCCAGTTGGTATTTGGGGAGATAATACAACGGTCTGGGACAAAGCGTCACTCTGGGTTGACTTAGCCTTCGTAATACTTGGGACGACAGTTGCTTACAAGTCTAATGGCGGACGTGATGGACGAGAGTTTTTGGAGCGTTATGTCTCGCTCAGTTGGGTTTTATTCATACGTCTACTTCCGCTCGTAATACTTCTGGTCCTTGTTGCTTCAATTTTCCGCGATATCTTTATCAGTGATGCCGGTTATGGGTTTACGGGTTATGACTTTGCCGCTTTAGTCTTGATAAGCTTTATCTACTACTGGCGTTTAAGCCATCATATGAGTGACTTGAATCAGTCAAGCTTTTCCGGAGTACAAGTTAGTGCTGAGAATTAAGGCTCTAGCCACGGTCGATTTTATAAAACGAAGGGGAAAGCTTGTAGCTTTCCCTTATGTTTTATGACGACTTATTCATAAGCTGTTCAATAACCAGTTTTAAGTCACCAATAAGATCATCGCTGTTGCGGAAGCCATTCATCAGAATTTTGTATTTGCCGTTCACGATAAGTGTAGGGGTGCCGGTGATATTTTTATCACGAGCGTCTTTATCCATTTGTTTTGCGCGAGCTTTGACTGAAAAGTTATTGAAGCCGCGTTTAAAGTCATTTTCAGAAACGCCTGCCTGAACAAAAATATCTTTAATTTTTTCCTGTGTATCAATCGACTGACGTTGCCCAAACTGCTGCTTAAAAATGCTTTCGCTAATAGCTTGTTCTTTGCCCAGCATTAAGGCTAATGAATAGGCTTGGGTCATTTTGCTGCCCATGCCCGGCTTAGGGCTCAATCCTGACGTGTGTGACTTCTTAAAGGCTTCAGGAAATGTAGCGGCAAGTTCTTTTGCGATGGGCTCGAAACGGTAACAGGCCATGCAATAAAAAGAGAAGTACTCAATAATTTCAGGCGTTGTCGAAGCCGGGTTATCTAAAACTTCGTAGTGCCTGTTCTCGCTAAATTCCTCGGCCTGCAATGTAGCTGCCATGAATAGTGCGCAAACGAACATTGTGATTCTTACTAGCATAGCGAACTCCTTTTCCTTTTTATTATTGTTGGTAATAAGTATTACAGGTAATTATGATAAGAACAATTGAGGCTGTCCCGATTATATCGTTAAATGTCCATCAGGCCACTCTTCTTTGTCGTGTTTATTGATAACAATAGCTTCCGTTAACAACAACGGAGACTATGATGAAATTTACACAAATTCGTAATGCGACACTAAAACTTACTTTTGCCGGAAAAACCTTTTTAATTGATCCTATGCTGGCGGAGAAAGGGCGCTACCCTGGCTTTGAAGGCACGCTAAACAGCCATTTGCGTAATCCTACTGTTGGTTTGCCCTTGTCGATGGATGAAATTCTAGATGTGGATGCGGTGATTGTCACACATACTCATCCTGATCACTGGGATGAAGTGGCAGTGCAGAGCATTCCGAAGGACAAGCTGATTTTCGTGCAGCACGAAGCGGATGCTCATGTGCTTAAAGAGCAAGGCTTCATGAACCTTCAAATACTCACGGAAAATACTGAGTTTGAAGGCATGGCATTACACAAAACACCGGGACAGCATGGCAGTGATGTGACTTTGTCGATGGCCAGAGATGTATTGGGTGAGGTTTGCGGTGTTGTCTTTAAGCATGATGGGGAAAAGACGCTTTATTTGGCGGGTGACACGGTCTGGAATGCTTATGTTGAAAATAGCTTGAAACAATACCAACCAGAGGTAGTTATACTGAACGCCGGAGATGCTCAGATACCTCAGTTAGGTTCCATTATTATGGATAAAGAAGACGTTTACCAGGTTCATAAAGCGGCGCCGGAAGCGACATTAATTGCCAGCCATATGGAATCGGTGAATCACGCCGCGTTATCGCGCGTGGAGTTGCGTCAATTTTTAGTAGAAAAGAATATTACTAATTCAGTGTTGGTACCGGAAGACGGTGACAGTTATAGTTTTTAAACGTTTTTCAGAGGGACAGTTATGAAACAGCCAGTTGTTGCTTTAGTGGCATTTAATCAGTTCAGCTCATTTCACTTTTCTGTCCCCTGCATTATTTTTAACGACATTATGCCAGAGCAGCCTCTTTTTGATTTAAGGGTCTGCGCCGGCGAAGTTGGGGAGCTTAAGTCGAATGTGGGGCTTCAAATAACGCCTGAATATGATGTTACCGGGTTAAGAAGTGCGGACATTGTCATTGTGCCCTTTTGGCGAAACCCGGCGGAACGTCCTCCTCAGCCATTGCTGGATGAATTGAGAAAAGCCTACGACCGGGGTGCACAGATTGTGGGTTTGTGTCTGGGAACCTATGTTTTGGCTTATGCGGGTCTGCTTTCTGGCAAGAAAGCTTCAACGCACTGGGAATTTGAGCCTGACTTTCAAAAGCGTTTTCCAGATGTAACTCTGGACTCTAACTCGCTGTATGTGGACAGTGGAAATATTGTCACATCGGCCGGAACCGGCGCCGGGCTTGATTGCTGTTTATACTTGGTGCGTCAGCAATATGGCAGCGAAGTTGCCAATAAAGTGGCGCGACGTATGGTGATACCGCCTTATCGTAACGGCGGGCAGGCACAATTTATTGACAGACCGGTACCAAAGTCGACACCCAATAGCCGTATTAACGAGTTGCTGGATCACCTGAGACTGAATTTGGGAGAAAGCCATAGCCTGGACGAGCTGGCTGAACGCGTCATGATGACTCGCCGCACATTTAGCCGCCAGTTTCAGAAAGCCACCGGCATGTCAGTGGGAGATTGGTTGGTGAACGAACGCTTACGTTTTAGCCAGGATCTTCTGGAGTCGACCGACTTGCCAATTGAAGTTATTGCGAGCCAATGCGGTTTCAACTCAGCTCTTTCATTACGGAATCATTTTAAAGCGCAATTTAATGTCTCCCCAAGTGAGTGGCGAAAAACCTTTCGGGGAGAACCTACCAGCCAATAATGCGTTGCCAGGTGTTATGCGAACCGTCACTCATTAATACGTGGTAAACCGGATGCATAGCAGCAGTGGCACAGGCATGGTTAGGTAGAATGCGCAGCTGATGACCAACAGGAAAGTCTTCTGGTTGGTAAGCTTCGGTTAACTCAATAACACCGTGCTCTTGCGAGGTGCTGTTAACGCACAAGCCGTCCAGCAGTGAGCCATCTGCTCTGCAGACTTGCCCATAGCCAAAGTCCTGGCTCTGACTTGCTGTACCGCGATCACGCGACAGGGCCATCCAGCCGCTGTCGGTCAGCAACCAATTCTTTTCTTTGTTGTGGCCAATGACTGTTGTGACTACCGACATGGCTATGTCCGAAAAGTCGCACACGCCGATGTTTTTCATGACCAAGTCAAAGGTGGTGTAAACGCCGGCTCTGACTTCACTAATGTCACTAAAGTCTTCGCCAAAATGTGCTGTCGGTGTTGAACCAACGCTGGTTATAGCGCAGTTAATGCCAGCCGCCTGAAGGTTGTCCTGAGCAACTCTAACGGCATCGCATTCTTGTTTGGCGAAGTTTTTTAACCCTTGTTCCGTATTGCAGGCGTACGAGCCACCGGCGTGGGTCATTAAACCGGTGAAATGAGCGCCAAGTTCTTTGGCAATGGTTAACAATTGCGGGTCTCCCGGCTTAATACCACCACGGTGGTCATCACTGTCTATTTCGATGAAAACGGAAAAGTCTTGCCCGAACTGGTCAGCAAAATCGGAAACGGCCTGCGCCTGCACCATATTGTCTATCAGAATATGCAGGTGAATACCTTGCAGCCTTAGCGCGGCTACCCTTTTGAGTTTTTCGGGAGCTATGCCGACGGCATAGAGTAAATCGGTATAACCTGCCTTCGCGTAGGCTTCTGCCTCAGCTAAGGTTGATACTGTAGCCGGAGCATTCTTACTATCGAGTAGGTACTCAGCCGCTTCCAGAGTACGTAGAGTTTTTAAATGTGGGCGTAAATGACTGCCCAGAGACTCAACCCTTTGCTTAAGATAGCCAATATTACTTTTTAATTTAGCTTCATCGATGAGCAAATAAGGTGTATCCGGATGTGTGATCCAGTCAGGAGCGGATTTCATAATTGTTGTCCTGCATTTGTGATGATTAAAACTGCCAAAAGCCGTAAAGCAAGCCAGGAATAACGCTTAAAATCATGTAAACAGCGTAACGATAGTGTAATTTAATGCCGGCGACAGAGGCGAACATAACGCCTTTAAGCAGGGTATTGCTGGCACAGGCTAAGATAATTCCCATAGCGGCGACCTGACCGGAGAGTTCGCCCTGAGCCGAGCGTGACAGCGACAAGGTAATGGCATCAACATCCATCAGGCCGGATACTATAGCCAGGCTGTATATTCCAGCATCACCAAACCATTTTTTCATTGCCTCCGCCATTAGCAGAATAACCGCTAACAAAATACCAAACTGGATGGCAGTGGTCAGTTGCAGTGGGTTACTGATGGTTATCTCCCGGGCTTCCGATGAAGGTTTACGTTTATGTTGTCTGTACAAGAGTGCTATGACAGTTAATAACCCGGCAAACATGAGAAGAATAGGCGGCCACAATAGCGTTAGAAGCTCACGGTTAACAACAAAGACCTCAATAAGAACACGTGGGAACATAATGCTACAGGCGAGCAGCATGCCACTGGCGTAAATGACACTGTGAGAATTCTTTTTCGCAAAACGAGCCATCGTTAAGGTCACTGCGGTGGATGATGCGAAGCCCCCGGCAATGGCGGTAATTAAGGTGCCGCGCTTCTCTCCCAGTAACTGAGTAAACAGGTAGCCAATAAAAGACAGACCCGAAATTAATACCACCATCCACCACAGCCAGTAGGGGTTTAGTGCCTGCCAGGGGCCGTAACCTTCATTTGGCAGCAAAGGCAGGACAACCACAGATATCAGCAGTAAAGTGATGCCAGAGTAAAAGGCTTTAGGTGAAATGCGTTTAAGCAATTTGTGCAGACTCTTTTTATGGCCGAGAAGAGCAACCACTACAGCACCGCAACTGAGTGCAGGTAAAGGGTCGCCGGAGGCGGCCCAAATTGCCAACGCAAAAGTCAGCAGCATTGAGAATTCGGTGGTAATACCCGCGTCATCGGAGAGCTTGCTATGACTGATATAAGACGATGCAATGAGTATGGCAACAACAAAGAACCCGGTAACGATAAGCCACACGCCCCATTGTTGAGCTAAAATCGCAAAAACGCCGCCACTGAGTCCTATTAAACTGAAGGTTCTTACGCCGGCAACTCGCGTGCCGTCATCACTGTCCCTGCCGCTCCAGCCGCGTTCAATGCCTATCATCAGGCCCAATGCCAGAGCTGCCAGTAAGGATAACGCCAGTTCCATTTGGTAATGCATTGTGAAGCGTCCTTATTAATTGCACTGACTTTATAATGACTTTAATTGACCTTCAGTGCGTCTAGCAAGTTTTTACGCCAGAGAGACTCTTTGAACTGACTGCGAAAGAAGTTGAAATGGCCAATACCTTTACTCTCGGTCATTTCCGGGGTCAGGTCTTTCAACACCTTGTCTGCGTTAGGGTAATGCGCTAGCAGGTTTTCAATATTGGAGCGTTGCAACAACTCGTCATCAGCAATATGAAAGGCGCTGATAGGGGATGAAAATGCTTTATAGCGTTTCTTTTGTTCCGTGCTGATATTGTCAAACAAGTAGTCTTTACTGCGGCACCAGCGACTCCATTGCTTCATGGCTGCTGCAGGCATGTCACCGACCATATTCAGGCGCTTCCCCGGAAAATAGCCGGCAATGGGAGTGCTAATAGGAGCTGCAAAATACCATAACAACCAGGATGTCCAGCGGACCTGTTTGCTGGCTTTCAGCCAATAGCCGGTACCGCTGGCTATGGTTACCATCTTATCTATCTTATTGGCGTTATGTGCCATGGCAACAATTTGCCCACCCAGGCTGTGAGCCAGCCAGATTAGGGGTTCGCCCTTCTGACAGGACTGCGCATAGTCAAGTACCGAGGTGATGTCGAGCTCAGCCCAGTCAATAATATCGGATTTTATTTGCTTAAGTGGTTTATCAACCGACTGGCCAATACCGTAGTAGTCAAAAGTAATGACCCGGTAGCCTTGTTCGCTTAACCAGCGGGCTATGGGCTGATAAAAGCGCTGTTTCACACCTAGGGCGGCGGCTATAACAATTGTGGCCTTAGCGGTCGACTCAGGGTCAAAACGTACACAGTGCAGGTAGCGGTTATTGGCGGTGAGCTCAACGCTTTTCATAGTCACTGATTAATTCGGTTAGTTCGGTAAAACGGCGTTGAATGGCTTCACCGTCGCTTTTTTATAGACACCGGCTTGCCAGTAAGGATCGTCGTTGGCCCATTGTTCCGCTTCTTCCTGAGAGTCAAATTCAGCGATGACCACTGAGCCGGTAAAACCGAGTACACCCGGATCAAGCTCTGCAATAGCCGGGAAGGGACCGGCGACCAGTAAGCGACCATCGTTCTGTAAGGCTCTTAAGCGCTCAATGTGAGCGGGACGAGCCTGCTTGCGGCCTTCCAGTGAGTTTTCATGGTCTTCTGCGAAAATAATGAACCACATTAGTCCTGGGTCTCCTCTTCCTCTGTGTGTTTGTGTATATAAAGCTCTGTACCAAGGACAAATAGGAATGTCACCGCAAGAATGCCAAATACTTTAAAGTTAACCCAGGCTTCCTGACTCCAGAATTCGGCGATATAGAGATTGAGTGCTGCTAAAACCAAACAAAATAGAATCCATGCATAGGTGAGCTTTAACCAGATAAGATCAGGCAATTTTATATCTTTACCACGGAGCGACCTAATGACGTTCGTTTTTTTTAAAAATAAGCTTCCTATAAGAAATAACGCGATAGCAGCATAAATTGCTGAAACCTTCATCTTAATAAACCAGTCATCGTGGAGTATTAACGTCAGCGAACCAAAGAACATAACTACAAGTGGCAATACCCAGTGACGAGTAGTCAGCGGATGCTTCAGTAACTTTAAACCTATTACCTGAACCACTGCCCCTGCCATTAGCACGCCGGTAGCGACGTAAATATCGGCCATTTTGTAAAACACAAAAAAAGCGATTATGGGTAAATATTCTAACAACAGGGCCATTAACTACTCCGGTGGCAACTCTATGACAATTGGGTTGCGGCCTTCATGCCTTTTACAAAAGCTCTAAGGTCCGCTGTTTGCTGCGCGTTATTGTCGAGGTTTTTCTCAATAAGCGCAACCACAGCTGAGCCACTAATTGCACCGTCGGCACCTGCCGCAAGCGCCCGTTGTACATGCTCAGGCCGGGATATGCCAAACCCAAGCAAAGTCGGCGGCGCACCGGCTTCTTTCAGTTTGTTAATCAGCTCAGATGCCGGAGCCTGCATTTGCGTGTCAGCTCCGGTAACTCCTGAGCGACTCAGCAGGTAGACATAACCTGAGCATTGTTCAGCAATAGTGACTAACAGTGCATCACTGGCATCCGGTGGCGCAATAAATACAGCGTCTATACCAATTTCTTTTGCAATGGCGGCAAAACGTTTGGCTTCCTTGGTTGGTACGTCGGCAATAAGTACTGAATCGACGCCAACATCTTTCATTTGCTGATAAAACTCACGAACACCTTTAGCGTAGATTAAGTTGGCATAAACTAACAAACCAATGGGTATTTGTGGTGAATAGTCGCGAACTTCTTTTAAAATCTGCAAAATATCATTAAAGGTTGTTCCCGCGTCTAAGGCTCGCAGGTTTGCCCGTTGAATCATGGGGCCGTCAGCTACAGGATCCGAAAATGGGAGCCCAAGTTCCAGCGCATCGGCGCCGCCATCGATAAGGGCTTTGATAACTTCCACACTTTGCCCCGGAGTCGGGTCGCCTATGGTGACAAATGGCACAAAAGCACCTTGATTATCGTCTTTTAATTGTGCGAAACACGTTTCATAACGGCTCATTGTTGTTCCTCCGTAGCACTAACTCCAGCATTTTCCTGAGCGCTGAAAATACGACGTACGTGATCGATGTCTTTGTCGCCGCGTCCCGACAGGTTAATCAATAAAATTTCAGGTGCATCTGGTTCGGCTGCGCGTTTCAATGCATAAGCTAAAGCATGGGCTGATTCCAGCGCCGGAATAATACCCTCATGACGCGACAGCAACTTAAAGGCTTCCAGTGCTTCCTCATCGGTAACCGATTCATAGCGTGCACGACCAATGGCTTTTAGATGCGCATGCTGAGGACCTACGCCAGGGTAGTCGAGGCCCGCTGATACGGAATAGGACTCTTCGATTTGTCCTTCCGGGTTTTGCATTAAAAATGACAGACAACCGTGCAAAATACCGGGCTTTCCTGCAGTGAGTGTGGCCCCGTGATGCTTGGTTTCCACACCTTTACCGGCAGGTTCGACACCAACCAGCTCGACGTCTTCTTCGTCGATGAAGTCGGCGAACATGCCAATGGCGTTTGAGCCACCACCGACACAGGCAATAACTTCATCGGGTAAACGACCGGCCTGCTCTTTAATTTGGGCCTTAGCCTCCTCACCAATCATGCGGTGGAATTCGCGCACTATGGTCGGGAAGGGGTGTGCCCCGGCGGCAGTTCCTAATAAGTAATGAGTATCCGGGTAGCTGGAAGTCCAGTCGCGCAGCGCTTCGTTGACCGCGTCTTTTAAAGTACCGCTGCCGGTATCGACGGGCACAACCTTTGCACCCATTAATTCCATACGAAAGACATTGGGTTGTTGGCGTTCAACGTCTTTCTTACCCATATAAATAATGCATTCCAAGTCCAGCAGGGCACAGGCAAGGGCTGTCGCGGTTCCGTGTTGCCCTGCGCCGGTTTCGGCAATAATACGGGTTTTGCCCATGCGTTTAGCCAGCAATGCTTGCCCCAGTACCTGGTTGGTTTTATGGGCGCCGCCATGAAGTAAGTCTTCACGCTTAAGGTAAATTTTTGTTTTATTCGGGCTGTGCAGCGGCAGGTTACGGCACAAGCTGAGCGGCGTTGGCCTACCTAGGTAATTTTTCAACAATCCGCGAAACTCAGCTTGAAAATCCTCATCTTGTTGCGCTTCGATAAAGGCCTTTTCCAACTGCTCTAATGCCGGTAATAAGATTTCAGGAACGAACTGGCCGCCGAAATCGCCAAAGTAAGCGGGTAATGACTGACTCATACAGCCTCCTGTTGGGTATGCTTGTCTGATATTCTGTTTGACGAAAATCGACCGTATTGACGAATTTTCGTGAATGTTTGAGCTATCTTACTGCTATTTTTAACGCCGGGCTTCCACTCTGCTTGAGAGTTAATGTCGACTCCGGCAAAGCCTAGTTCAATTGCACTGGTAATACTGTCGGGGCCAATGCCTCCGGCTAGCAGGCAGCGTTGTCTTTCTTCATGACTTAATGGCGTCAACAATTCCCAGTTAAAAGCCTTGCCGCTGCCGCCACCGCGGTTGTCCAGAACAAAGGCATCAACCGGAAGGTCCGGCAATTGCGCCGGGCTCTCAATCGCTAAAGCTTTCCATATTTTTACGGCTTCCAGACCGGCTTGGCGTAATTGCTGACGCAATTGAACAACATAGTCGATATCTTCATGACCATGCAGTTGAATAGCGGAAAGCCCGACTTTTCCGGCCGTTTCGATAAGGCTATCTAATGGCTGATCAGCAAAAACACCGACGTACTCAAGGCCAGTGGCTTCTGCTGTTATTTCTTTTGCCTGCTGCTGGGTAACGCAGCGGGGAGAGTGCTCAACAAATATCAACCCACCATATGCGGCCCCTTGTGAGCGGGCGTTTATAGCGTCTTCTGCGCGGGTCAGGCCGCAGACTTTGTTTTGCCCGAAAAGCAGTTTTCGACAGGCTAAATCAACGTCTGGCTGAGCGCTCAATGCGCTGCCAATAAGGAAACCGTTAACAAAGGGAGCTACCCGGCGAATGTCCGCGTGTTCGGAAAATCCCGACTCAGCAATGAGTAAGGCATTCTCCGGTGCCAGCGGAGCTAACTGTGCGCTGCGGTTCGGCTCAATGCTTAAGTCCGTTAAGTCGCGGTGGTTAATACCAATAATGTTCGCGCCCAGGTTTGCGGCACGTTTCATTTCGTTTTCGTTAGCGACTTCGGTGAGCACGTCCATCGCGAGCGATTCGGCGATATCACGCAGGATGGTATACTGCGCATCATCGAGTACAGACAGCATAAGCAAAATAGCGTCTGCGCCAAAGTAACGAGCTCGGTAAACCTGCTCTTCATCAATAAAGAAGTCTTTGCATAAAACCGGCTGAGTCACTTGTTGGCGCACGGCGGTCAGGTAGTCCAGCCGGCCCTGAAAAAAATCAGGCTCGGTTAATACGGAAATGGCCGCGGCATAAGGCTGGTAGCTTTTTGCCAACAGTGGCGCATCAAAGTCAGCACGAATTAGACCTTTTGACGGGGAGGCTTTTTTACATTCCAGAATAAAACCTGCCTGCTCACCACTCAATGCGTCATATAAGCTGCGATTACTGGTGCTAAGTTGAGATTGAATTTCCGCTAACGGCATCATTTCAGCCTGAGCTTTGTTTTGCTCAACTTTGCGCTCGACAATGGTTTTCAGCACATTCTTTTTTAAGCTGATGCTGTCAGACATGATAAGTCTCCTGGGCGTCTTGTACGCGGCGTAAATGCAACAGAGCCTGGCCGGTATCTAAATGCTCCAGTGTTGCTGCAGTTGCGGCTTTCATATCGCTGTATTGTCCACTTAAATAAAGCAAAGCTGCAACGTTCATAGCAACTGAGTGGCGCTGAGCGGGGCTGCCGCCTCCGGCAAGAATGTCTTCCAGAATACGGGCATTGAAGTCAGCATCGCCGCCTTTTAACTCGTCAAGCGGGGCGCTGGGAACACCAAAGTCGTCAGGAGTAACCCGGTACTCATTCAGCTCGCCGTCACGCAGTTCAATGACTTGAGTCGAGCCGTGCAGAGCCAGTTCATCCAGTCCACTTCCATGCACGACCATAGCACGCTTAACCCCCAGTCGCTGCAGGGTTTCAGCCATAGGCCTTACCCATTCCTCACTATAAACGCCGAGCAGTTGAGCATCGGGTCGGGCAGGGTTAACTAAAGGACCAATCAGGTTGAATAAGGTGCGTGTTTTCAGTGTTTGTCTTACCGGCATAGCGTGTTTAATGCCCGGGTGATAATGCGGAGCAAATAAAAAGCAAAAGCCGTTATCGGCCAACTGGACAGAGGCATCCGAAGGATCCAGATTAACGCGAAGTTTAAGTGCTTCGAGTACATCGGCTGAGCCTGAACGTGAAGACACACTTCGGTTACCATGTTTGGCCACAGCCAGACCCATACTGGCGGCAACCAGAGCAGCCGTGGTGGAGATATTGATGGTGTTGCTGCCATCGCCGCCGGTACCGCAGCTGTCAATGACTGTGGTATCGGGACGGACAAAAGGCTTTGCGGCCGATAAAATCGCTTCAGCGGCACCGGCTAATTCGGCTGGGGTTTCGCCCCGCATTTTCATGGCAATGAGCGCCGCGGTCACCTGAATGTCGTTGAGCTCGCCTTTAATTAAGCGCTGGAAAAACTCACGGGTTTGATCTTGCGTCAGAGCCTCACCAGACATCAGAGTTTGTAGGGCTTTCATGGCTTTGCTCCTGTTAATAAATACTGAATGCTGTTACTAAGTAATTGTTTTCCCTTTGGCGTTAAAAGCGACTCCGGGTGAAACTGAAAGCCAATGGCATGACTAACGGTTCCTGCTTCATTAAAAAACTCGGCAGCCATGGGGATACTGCCATCGGGGCCATCTAAACTGGCTATTACCTTTGTTGCTTCCGGAAGGTCGTAACCACTTAATGAGTGGTAACGCGCTACAACGCACTGGTTGTTATCCGTTGCGGCGGTAAATACGGGATGCGTCACAGTATCGACCTTAGCGGTTTTGCCATGGACAATCTCACCGCAGGTATCAACTCGTCCGCCTGCGTGCTCAATTAACGCCTGAAAGCCCAGACAAATACCCAGCATGGGTATGCGGCCGCTGCAGTATCGGATCACTTCCATCAGGTTTCCGGCATTTGATGGGTGCCCGGGTCCCGGTGACAAGCATACCAGTTGAGGGCCACTGTAATTTTCCAGCTGTTCAATCACATCGGTTGCTGCCAGTTGGTTACGATAAACGACCAGCGGAAAACCTAACTGGCGCAACTCATCCACTAGGTTGTACGAGAACGAGTCGACGTTATCTATCAGTACGATACGAGCTGACTGAGTCATTATAGCGTCTCCTGTTCAGGTAAAGTGTGGGCCTGCTGAATTGCCAGGATAACGGCCTTAGCTTTATTCTCTGTTTCGGCGACTTCGCTAGCCGGATCTGAGTCATGCACTACACCAGCACCGGCCTGCACTATGGCTTCGTCGTTCTTAACAAACGCGGAGCGAATAACAATACAGGTATCCATGTCGCCATTACCGGCCAGATACCCAACAGCGCCGCCGTAGCTGCCGCGACGTTGTTGTTCGACCTGACGAATAAGAGTCGCGGCGCTAACTTTTGGAGCTCCCACTAAAGTGCCCATATTCATGCAGGCGCGGTAAGCGTGAAGAGCATCGCAGTCGTTCCTCAGTTTTGCCACCACGCGTGAAACCAGGTGCATGACATGCGAATAACGGTCAACCTGAAGCAGGTCGGCAACGTAACGAGTGCCGGTTTCGCTAATACGGGCTAAATCGTTACGGGCTAAATCAACCAGCATTAAATGTTCTGCGAGTTCTTTTTGGTCAAGTCGCAGTTCCAGTTCCATGCGGCTGTCTAAGTCCGGGTTAATACTGCCG
Source organism: Idiomarina sp. ST10R2A5 (assembly GCF_051842325.1). NCBI lineage: Bacteria > Pseudomonadati > Pseudomonadota > Gammaproteobacteria > Alteromonadales > Idiomarinaceae > Idiomarina > Idiomarina sp. ST10R2A5. The sequence goes on from NZ_JBNIEX010000009.1 coordinate 18,581, forward strand.
TCGGCATTTTTACCGCGTGGACGGGTACCGGCAATCGGATAAAGCTCTACCTGATTGGTGTCCTGCTGATATTTCAGTGCGGACTCAGGTGAGGCTCCAAACAGGCAAAAATCCGGATGACTCATAAAAAACATATAGGGTGAGGGGTTATTCTTCTTCAACTGCTGGTAAGCGGCTAACGGATCAGGGCAGGGCATTTTAAAACGCCGGGACGGCACTACCTGAAAAATATCGCCCGCCACAATGTTCTCTTTTAGCCGGGTAACAATGCCTGCAAATTCTTCTGCTGAGGGTGTGGCTGTTACTTTTACATCAATCGGCTGAGGTTGAGGTTCTATTACCGGCAGCTGACAGCGCGCTGCCAGTTCTCCTATACGCTGACTCATAGCCTGATAACGCTGGTCGTGACCGTCACCGCTGAAAACACTGCCAAGAAGCTCAGTGGTTTGCTGTTGATGATTAATAATCAGCAAGGTTTCTGCCAGGTAAAAGACATAGTCAGGGCAGTTGTTTTCGCCTTCTTCAACTTCGGGCAGCCGCTCGTAGCTGGCAACAAAGTCATAGGCGAAAGCGCCGCCGAGAAAGACAGAAAACGGGTGCTGTTTTGCTGTGTCGTTTGCTTTATTGAGGTTTTGCTGGAGTAGTCGCAGCGGCTCCATGTTACTGATTTGACGTAAGCGGGAGTCTTCATCCAGTGGCATAGTTGCAGCACTGAAGGTTAATGTCAGTTGGTCTGGTGCACTTTCAATAGTCGCACTATCTTTAAGCTGTTCTTCAATCCAGCTTAGCAAGGCAGAGCCGTTATCAGTCAGGGCATCAATAGTGACCTGTTGATTGTTACAGGTAATTCGTAACGCTGCATCAATCAGCAGCAAGCTCTTTACCTGCTGCTTGGTGCCGATATCAGCTGAGTCCAGCAGTAAATGCTCACCTTGTGTGCTGCAAGTGTTCTGAAATACTTGTAGTGGCTCCGCCTGATAAGGCAGTGACACTCTCAGTGTCTCTAAATTGCCGTCTTGTTCAGTTGTCAGGTTTTTCACCTCAGACCTCGTTTTCTCTTGTTGATTTTTAAACCTGCTCCAGTGAAACGGCAATAAAAAACCCGCTCAAAGGAGCGGGTTTCTCAAAGTGAAGCTATTTACGTTACACGCACAACTACACCACCCGCTCGTTCGGGAAGTGCCACCACCAGTGTTGGGTTGTTGTACGTAAAAACATAAGTTGTATAGCTCTCTTAATTCGTTTTAATGCTGACAAAATAACGCTTGAGCGAAAGTCTGTCAACAGTTGTTTTCTTTCTGCTTTTATTCTTCTCTATTGATATTCTGCTGGTTTGCCTTTTGAATCAGACTTACGAATAAACTCACGCAAGTCGTCATTGGCTTTCTCTAAGTCGGCACGGCGCAGGTACATCATGTGGCCACTGCGGTAGCCTTTAAAGTCGATACGGTCGCTCATTTGCGTGCTTGGATCTAAGTGCCACATGTTGTACTTAGCATCGAAGTAGTTAGTAGCGCCGTCAAAATAACCTGACTGAATTAACACATTCAGGTAAGGGTTTTGCGCCATGGCCTGACGTAATTGCTTACCGGTGTTGTTGTTCGAGCGATCCCACGGATGAACCGGACCGAACATGTTGTATTTAATGTCGGTTACAAAATTTAACTCTTCACGCAGGTAGTAGTTAATGGCTGGCGTGAACGAATGTAACCATGACGTCAGTTCTGCGTTATAGTCAGGACGGTCGCCCGAGCGTTTTTCATCCAGGCCTAAATAGCGTGAGTCAAGACGGCCAATAGTGCGGTCGCGGTCACGCAGGAGTTCTTTCCAGAAATACCAGGTGCTCGGCGCCAGGTTGTTATCTAATACCGCTTGTTTCGATAAACCTGAGTAATAAGCGACGCGTTCGGCCATTTGCTCGCGGGCTTCACCGGTTAGCATGGCGCCTTTCGCCAGTGCCGGTAAGTACTGGTTCAGCGTGAATTGTTCAACTTCTGGTAGTAACTCTTCCAGATCTTTGCTCTGTAATGCGTCTGGCAGTGCATCGTGATACCAGGCGGCTGCAGCAAAATAAGGCAGCTGGTTAGCTTGTTTTACCGGGCCATCGCGGTCAATACCAATATCAGTTGGTGACACTAAAATAACGCCGTTTAGGTACATCCACTGGCTGTTTTGCAGCTCCAGTGCAAGACCCGATACACGTGTTGTGCCATAGCTTTCGCCAATTAAGTACTTAGGTGACTGCCAGCGGTTCATGCGCGAAGTAAAGGTGTTCATCCACTCGGCAAGATATTTAACGTCGGCATTAACACCGAAGAACATGTCTTTCTGCTTTTCGCGCGACGGCATTTCGCCATCTTCATTTGGCAACACGCGTGAGTAGCCGGTATTGACTGGGTTAATAAAAACAATGTCAGCGACATCGAGAATGGAGTGCGGGTTGTCCTGCACGCCATAAGGCTGAACCGGATAGCCTTCGTCACTCAGGTTTAAAACCTTTGGGCCTGTGTAGGCAATGTGCATCCAAACCGATGCTGAACCAGGGCCGCCGTTAAAGGAGTAAACAACAGGGCGAGACTCACGGTTATCAACGTCCTGACGTTCATAATAGGTGTAGAATAACGATGCGGTTGGGTTACCTTCGTCGTCCCATACCGGTTGAGTGCCGGCTGTGGCTGTGTAGTCGACAGTTTCGCCATTAATTTCTACGCTGTGTTCGGTAACCACTTCGGTGTCTACCGGCAACATGCGTTTATGATTCGTTGAGCTTTCTTCGGCAACAACAGGTGCTGATACTACCGAGCAACCCATCAGTGACAAAGAGGCAATTAAAGCAAGGCTCTTTCGCATGAGATTGTTCTCCGTTTTTATAATGTTGTCTCAGATTAACAAATAATTACTTTAAAGAGTCAAAGGTTATGCGATTATTGGGTTTATTCCTGCGACTGGATCCTAATTGAATGAGGTCACCGATGAAAATTACACATTTAACACAGGCTTTTTGCTGGCTTTTGCTTCCGGTTATCAGCTTGTCAGCTAATGCCCAAAACCTGTCTGATGCAATGAAAGACGGTTTACAGACAATGGCGTCGGAGCAGTTAAATGCCGATCTCGAAGTGGAGGAGCTTGAGGTTAACTCACTAACTGATGGTTTGACGGCAAATAACGTTCGCTTTGCAACTCGTGTGGATGCCTTGTCGGAGCCTGAGAATCAATTGTTGTTAGCCAAGCAGTTGGTGTTAACTGGTGACTGGCAGGCGCTTGGCAGCAGTCGTGTTGATATTTCAAAAGTATCCATGTCCGGTGCTCAACTGACCGTGGCATATTACGGCACCGGGCGCTCGAATTTGCATGAGTTTTTAAAGCAGATGAACTCAGTGAAAGTGCAGAAAGTGAGTTCGGTACCTTTAAACTGGCGAGTTGATGAGTGGCTGATGGAAGACGTCACTATTAACTTGTTTGACAAAGGTGAACCCATTTTAAGCGTACATGTAAGAGAGCTTGAGCTGACTGATCTGCAGTCAATGCAAAGTGCTGATGCACAGGTGAAAGAATTGCTCTGGCCTATTTTAGAGCAGGTAGCTGAGCAAGTTCGTGATGGTAACCCCAATTTACAGGTAGATAGCATGGCGCTTTCCCGCTTCTTGCTGCGTGAAGCTATGGCGTTCTGAGCTTGAGTTAAACGGGTTTAAGCAGTACAGTTAGGAAAAGTTAAACACCCGTTTAAAATAAGAGGTTGGCGTGGCAAATTCATACCCAAATTTACTAAAACCCCTGGATCTTGGCTTCACAACGTTAAAGAACCGAGTCTTGATGGGGTCAATGCATACTGGCCTGGAAGAAGAAAAAAATGGCTTTAGTAAATTAGCCAGCTTTTATGAAGAGCGTGCAAAAGGTGGCGTAGGTCTTATTGTTACCGGCGGTATCAGCCCAAACTTTCGAGGACGCTTAGCGCCGTTTGGCAGTGAAATGTCAAAGCCCTGGCATGTCGGTAAGCATCGTCAGGTGACCGATGCCGTTCACAAGTATGGCAGCAAAATCTGTCTGCAACTTCTGCACGCCGGTCGTTACAGCTATCATCCGTTTTCCTTAGCGCCCAGCGCGATAAAAGCGCCGATAAACCCGTTCAAGCCAAAAGCCATGTCGGAGCGCCAGATTAAAAACACCATCAAGCATTATGCCCGCGGCGCAAAGCTGGCGCAGAAGGCTGGCTACGATGGTGTAGAAATCATGGGCTCGGAAGGTTACTTGATTAACCAGTTTTTGTGTCCAAGAACGAATAAGCGCGATGATAACTGGGGCGGCAGCTTCGAAAACCGTATGCGGTTTCCACTGGAAATTGTCAAAGCCGTTCGGGCCGCGGTGGGTGAAAAGTCGATTATTATTTTCCGCTTGTCGATGCTGGATTTGGTGGAAGACGGACATCAGCTGGACGAAGTGCTGCAGCTGGGTAAGCTACTGGAGCAGGCGGGCGTGACCATTATTAATACCGGTATTGGCTGGCACGAAGCCCGTGTACCGACCATTGTCACCTCAGTGCCGCGTGGCGCCTTTAGCTGGATAACCGAGCGCGTACGCAGAGAATTATCGGTGCCTGTGGTTGCCGTTAACCGTATTAATACGCCGGAAATTGCCGAGCATATTTTAGAAAGCAACCAGGCTGATATGGTCTCCATGGCGCGACCATTACTGGCTGACCCGGAGTTTGTGAAAAAAGCGGAACAAGGTCAGTCTGAACGCATTAATACCTGCATTGCCTGTAATCAGGCGTGTCTGGATCATGTGTTTGAGAATAAACGGGCGTCCTGTTTAGTTAACCCGCAGGCGTGTTTTGAGCAGGAACTGGTAATGAAACCGGCTGAGCAGAAAAAACGCATTGCGGTCATTGGTTCCGGCCCGGCAGGGTTAGCCTTTGCCTGTCATGCTGCAGAACGTGGTCATCAGGTCGATTTATACGACAAGTCCGATGAAATCGGCGGTCAGTTTAACTACGCCAAGCAGATTCCGGGTAAAGAAGAGTTTTATGAAACCCTGCGCTACTTTAAGTATCGCTTGCAAGACACTGGCGTTAATTTGAAACTTGGAAAAGAACAGACTTGCGAAGGGCTGCTGGCAGAAAAATACGATGATGTGGTTCTGGCAACCGGCGTCAGTCCTCGCCAGATCGATATTCCGGGTGTCGATTTACCGCATGTTCTGGGCTACTTAGATGTTTTACGTGACCACAAAGCTGTGGGTAAAAAAGTGGCTGTGATTGGTGCCGGTGGTATTGGTTTTGATGTATCTGAATACCTGACCACCGAAAAGTCACTGACACTGGATGAACCAGAGTGGTCAGAGCGTTGGGGTATTGATAAAAGCTACAGTGACCGCGGCGGTTTAAAACCTCAGCAGCCAGAGCAGAGTCCGCGTCAGGTTTGGTTGCTTCAGCGTAAAGAAAGTAAAGTTGGTAAGGGGTTAGGCAAAACCTCTGGCTGGGTTCATCGTAACGAGTTAAAAAGTAAGTCTGTGAATATGTGGAATGGGGTGACTTATCACCGCATTGTGCCAGAAGGTATAGAAATAGAGCGTGAAGGTGAAAAACAATTGCTGGAAGTTGATAATGTGATTATTTGTGCGGGGCAGGTACCGCAACGGTCATTACACGACGCGTTGCAGTCTGCTGGTCAGACTGTGCACCTAATTGGTGGTGCCGACGTTGCTGCCGAGCTTGATGCTAAACGCGCGATTCGTCAGGGTACAGAACTGGCGGCGGAGATTTAATGCCAGTTTATGATTTACATTGTCACAGTACGCACTCGGATGGTTCATTGTCCGTCTCTGAGCTTTTGCACCGGGCTTGTGAGCAGGAAGTGGATGTACTGGCAATTACCGATCATGACTGTGTTGACGGCCTGCCCGAAGCGAACAGTCTGATTGCTCAGGAAAGCCTGCCGATTAAATTGATTAACGGTGTTGAAATCAGTTGTCGCTGGCACAGTTTTGAGATCCATATCGTCGGTCTCAATATCGATCCTGAAGAGGGACAGTTAAAGGCATTGTTAAACGAACAGCAGCAACGTCGTTATGATCGCTTTGATGCCATGCTTGAGAAGTTACACCAACGTGGCGTCAATTTATCTGCAGAGGATTGTCAGGCGGATGGTATGCCAACACGCAAGCACATTGCCGATGCCATGGTACGCAAGGGAACTGTCAGTAAACCACAGCAGGCTTTTGACCGCTATATTGGTAAAGGCAGTAGTGCTTATGTAAACCCCGAATGGTGCGATATTCCCGAAGCAATAGACGCTATTCATAGCGCCGGAGGCAAGGCAGTGCTGGCGCATCCGCATGGCTATAAGATGTCAAACAAATGGCTGCGAAAACTTTTGGTAGAAGGGAAAGAGTGGGGGCTTGATGCCATGGAAGTCAGTTTGTGTCAGCAGTCTCCGGGGCATCGTGACGCTTTGGCAAAAATGAGCCGGGAATACGGGCTGTTAGCCTCTCAGGGTTCCGACTTTCACTATCCGGGAAATTGGCGCGAACTGGGCAAAAATCTTTGTCTGCCGGCGGACTGTGTGCCAATATGGGAGCATTGGTCACAGTAGAAGGGTTGAGGGGAAATTATGAGTCAATTTTTTGAAATTCATCCGGAAAATCCTCAAGCACGTTTAATTCAGCAATCGGTTCAGATTATTCGTAAAAGCGGTGTGGTGGTTTATCCTACGGACTCGGGTTATGCCATTGGTTGCCAAATTGGTGACAAAGCAGCGGCGGATCGTATTTGTCAGATTCGAGAAATAGACAAAGATCACAATTTTACCTTAATGTGCCGTGACTTATCTGAGCTTGCGACTTATGCCAGAGTTGATAACGATGCTTTCCGTCTACTGAAGAATAACACCCCGGGGCCTTACACTTTTATTCTGAAAGGTACTAAAGAAGTTCCCAAGCGACTTTTGAATCCCAAACGTAAAACTATCGGCATACGGGTTCCGACCAACCGTATAGCAATGGCCTTGCTGGAAGAGTTGAACGAGCCGTTAATGTCGACCAGCTTGATCCTTGGCGAAGGAATGTTGGCAGAATCTGATCCGGAAGAAATTAGGGATAAGCTGGAAAAACTGGTGGATTTAATTATTGACGGTGGTCATAAAGGTGAAGAACCAACCACGGTTGTGGATTTGTCTGAAGGCGCGCCGACCATTCGCCGTGAAGGCTCCGGAGACACAGAACCTTTTGACTTTTAATAACTTGGTAGGCATTTGGGTTAATTATGGCTGAACAGCAGTCACTGCCTTTAGGTTTTGTCCGCGGCGAACCGGTTATAGAAAAGCCAGAAGACCTCTATATACCACCGGATGCACTGGAAGTTATTCTGGATACTTTCAGTGGTCCGATGGACTTGCTGTTGTACTTAATCCGTAAACAAAAGCTCGATATTGTTGATATGCCTATTTTAGCCATTACCCGACAGTACGTTGAGTATGTGGATATGATGCAAGAGCTTAAGCTGGAGCTGGCCGCTGATTATTTGGTGATGGCCGCCATACTGGCGGAAATTAAAAGTCGACTGCTATTACCGAAGCCGCCTCAGGAAGAGGATGAAGAAGAAGATCCAAGAGCGGAGTTAATCAGGCGCTTGCAGGAGTATGAAGCCATACGTCAGGGTGCTGAGTATATTGACCAGCAACCTCAAGTAGGGCGGGACATATTGCTGAGTGAGGTTAATACCAATGCGCGTGAGTGGGTAACATCAACACCTCCGGAAGTTACTTTGGAGGATTTGACGCTTGCCTTTAGTCGGGTATTGCAGCAGGTTGAGCTAAAAGCACACCATCAGATAAAACGGGAACAGCTATCCACACGGGCAAGAATGAGCCAGGTGTTGGAACTATTAAGCAATAAAAAATATGTTTCTTTTAGTCAGCTGTTCACCCGCAAAGAGGGGCGCGCTGGGGCTGTGGTTAGTTTTTTAGCAATTTTAGAACTTGTGAAAGAATCAATGGTAGAATTGTCACAAGTAGAGCCTATGAGTGATATTCGCCTGAGTTTGAGACAGCACAGCCAAGATGAATCCGTTACAGCTTAAACAACTTATCGAAGCGGCCTTATTTGCACACCCTCAGCCTTTATCAGCTGAGCAACTGCATCAGCTTTTACTGAATGAAGGGGAAGCGTCACTTACGGCAATAAAGCAACAGCTGAAAGAGCTGCAATCGGATTACCGGGAGCGGGGTATTGAATTAGTAAAAGTGGCTTCTGGTTACCGCTTCCAAACACGAGCTGAGCTTGGGCAGCGGCTAGCGGGGTTGTGGCAGGAAAAGCCACCCAGATACTCAAATGCTTTATTGGAGACTTTGGCTTTAATTGTTTACAGGCAGCCAATAACCCGCGGTGAAATTGAACAGATACGTGGCGTAAGTGTCAGTAGCCACATAATGAAGACGTTGCAGGAAAGGGGATGGGTCAAAGTGGTCGGGCACAAAGAAGTGCCGGGCCGCCCTCAACTTTATGCCAGCACCAATGACTTTTTAGATGATTTTAATTTGAGTGACTTATCGGAATTACCCGATATCGATACACTCAGTGAAGATGATGAACGTACCGCTGAGACAGCGACTAACGAGAGAGATGATTCGTAATGACCGAGAAATTACAAAAGGTTTTAGCCCGATCTGGACATGGCTCACGCCGCGAAATTGAAGCTAAAATTTCCGCGGGCCGCATTCGTGTGAACGGTAAAGTGGCACAGTTAGGTGAGCGTATCGACGCAGACGCTAAGGTTCGCATTGATGGCCACGAAGTTCAGATTAAACCTGAAGAAGAGGTCATTTGCCGTGTTTTGATTTACCACAAGCCCGAAGGTGAGCTTTGTACGCGTAAAGACCCCGAAGGGCGGCCGACCGTTTATGACCGTTTACCACGAATGAGCGGCGCACGCTGGGTTGCTGTAGGGCGTCTGGATGTGAATACATCTGGTCTGTTGCTTTTCACCACTGACGGAGAGCTTGCTAATCGCCTGATGCACCCCAGCCAGCAGGTTGAGCGGGAGTATGCCGTACGTGTGTTTGGTGAAGTAGATGAGGCTATGATGCAACGCCTGAGAAAAGGTGTGCAACTGGAAGATGGGCCGGCACATTTTAATAGCATAAAGCCGGCAGGCGGTGACGGCATGAACCGTTGGTTTCATGTCACCTTAAGCGAAGGGCGTAATCGTGAAGTTCGCCGTTTGTGGGAGTCTCAGGAGGTGCAGGTTAGCCGTCTTATCCGTGTTCGTTACGGCGATATTCCTCTGGAAGCCGGGTTGCCGCAAGGTGGCTGGGCGGAGATGAAGCTTGAGCAGGTTAATGCATTAAGGGCGCAAGTGAACTTACCCCCAGAGAAGCACTCATTTCTTGATCCTCGCAATGAAGAATCTAAACAGCGTCGTTTTGCGAAAATACGTAAAGCTACAGCCCGTCATCGGCAGGATAAAAAGCAGAGCAAACGACGGGGTAAATAAGTGGTTATCGGTGAAGGCTGGTTGCCAGATTTTGTGGCAAACCAGCGCTTGTTACTAGCATGGCCGTACCGGGGAGATGTCTGGCGTAGTCATGCAAAACCGGCGCAAAACGCCTTGCTCAGGTTATTGGATCAGTTACCGGCCTCGGCGCCAGTTTCGTTGGTAGTATCCTCTCAGGTTAAAGGTAACTTGCCTGACTCTCTGAAACGGATTCACCGTATTGAAGTTGATTATGACGATATCTGGTTACGGGATATTGCTCCGCTCTGGCTGAATAATGGAAAAGAGGTAAAAGCCTTATCCTTCAACTTTGATGGTTGGAGCGGTGTGCAACAAGCGATAACTGCGGACAGTCAGTTTGCTGAAAATTTATGCGGTTATTTCAATTTGTCGCACGACAAAGCACAACTGGTTGCAGAAGGTGGTGCTTTTACCCACAACGGGAAAGGTGACTGGATAGTTGGGTTAGCGTGCATAAAACGAAGAAACCCGGACCTGAGTCATAATGAATTAAAAGCGATACTCAGTAAGTTATTACCTGGCCAGCGTCTCTACTTTTTCAATAACTCTTTGTCGGCTGATGAAACCGGCGGCCACATTGACAATATGGCGATCTTTGTCGATTCTGACACCTTGTTATATGTGTTTACCGACGACGTAACACACCCGGACTATGAAGCCTGCCAGCAGTTGCAGAAGCTTGTCAGTCAATTACCAAAGTTTATTAACGCAATTCCACTTCCCTTGCCGCGGCCGCAGTCAGCAATGCCAGAAGAAAGACAGGATATAGAACTTAACGAACTGAGCTTAAAGCGAACCATTGATTTGCCTTTGCTTTGCAGCTACGTGAATGTGCTGCAGACCGATAAGCTGCTCGTGATTCCTGAATTTGGTTTAGAAACAGATGATGAGGCTTTTCAGCGAATTCAAAATGCTTTGCCGGAGAGGAAAGTGTTGTCCTTTAACGCCAGGGAATTTGTCCTTGGAGGTGGCGGTTTGCATTGTATAAGCCATAATCTGCCAGCTTGATTGAAGCCAACTGCTTGCTAGTCAGTAATAACCAAACGCTCGCGGCCTTTATCTTTAGCTTCAAACAAGACTTTGTCAGCGCGTTTATAGAGCGAGTCAAAGCTATCGTCCGGGTGGGCGTTAGTGAAGCCCATGCTAAAGGTCACGCGATAATCATTTGGTAAACCGTCAATGGGGCTTTTATTCAGTTCTTCAGTTATGCGCTCGAAAATGTTTTTCGCGTCTTCTTTACTGGCGTCGAAAAACACCATTAACCATTCTTCTCCGCCCAAACGGCCAAAACTGTCATGATTACGCAGACATTGTTTGGCAACTGCAGCGAAACGTTTCAGTACATTGTCGCCGACATCGTGGCCGAACTGGTCGTTTATCGTTTTAAAATAGTCAAAATCTACAACGGCTAATGCCAATTGGCGCTGTTGCTCCTGAGCTTGCTCCAGCCCTTTTTTGCATATACGAACAATAGCTCGTCTATTGGGGGCATTCGTCAGATCATCTTTCAGTGCGAGTTCTGCGAAATTCTTACGAGCCTTCCATTGTTGGTATAAAAAGGCTGAAACGATAATGACAACCAGGAAACCGGAAATGATAATCCATATGAGGAGGTAATACGACGTTTGCTGCTCCTGGAGCTCCAGTTGCTGCAACTCGTTTTCTTTCTTTAACAATTCGTTAGTTGTTTCCTGTTCTTTAATTTCCAGGCGCACCATAATTTCCTGCACCTGTTTATCACGAGTTTGTTGCTGAACTTTCTGCATGAAGTTTACGGACATTTTATAATGCTTAAGAGCAGCTTCGTAGTTACCTATTCTCTGATAGTAGTCCGACCAATGTTCGTGCAGAGTTTGATGTAGCTCGTCATTTGTGAGTGTATTGATGATAGAAGTTGCAGCCTCTAACTGACTCAGAGCATTATCAAGTTTATCAGTGCCTAAATAGACCGACACCATACTTAATCGGCTTTGTGCTTCCATGGGGTGTGCGGCGGCAGACTTAAATTGGGGGAGTGCCTCATTAAGGCGTGTTAAAGCTTGCTGGTAATCTTTGTCTGCAATATCTATTGAAGCCATTTGAAACAGTGCGTATGCAACACCCAGATCATCATTAATTGCTTCGCTGATTTCTAAAGCGGCTTTAAAATGTTGCTCGGCTTGATTGTCGTTTCCTGCGGCCTGATAGGCCCGGGCAAGGTTATATTCCAATACCGAGACATCCCACTCACCAAGGTGCTCCCTGCTTATATCCAGAGCGTCCTGTATGTGTGTTAACGCGATGTCATTAGCCCCGACATCCATATAAATAGAGCCGATAAGGGCGTGGAATTCCATTTGCAGTCTGGGGCGCGCAGTGTAGGCGCTTCGGTTTAGCTGCTCCAAAATTTGAAGGGCACGGGCAATATCACCCGTGTTCTGCATGACTTGAGCGTGCAGAATCTCTGCTTCAATCTGCAAGTCTTTATTGCCGGAAGCTTTTGCGTACTCTATTGCGTAGACAATGCTTGTATTAGCCTGCCGAAGTTTCCCTCGCTGCAGGAAATACCAGGTTTGGTTCATTTTCAACAGCGGTTTTGCAATTTTTGACTCTGCCAACTCTGCAAAACGCAAGCCTTCCTGAATTGCACGTTGTGCTTCACTTTCTTTACCAGAATAACGGTAAGCCTCTGCTTGCAATGCGTAGGCCATAGCCAATTCTTCAAACTGACGCTGGTTATCGTACTGCTCTATGAGCTCCGAAGTCTTTTCTATCCATACATCGGGGTTACTGCTGGCTTCAACACGCTGCTGCTGCCACTCTTGAGCCATTACCATAGGAGCGGCTACCAGCAGAATGATGAATAAGATGTTACGGATTTTTTGGAACAAAATGACCCTGACTGTTAAAAAAGTGTTGAAGTATCAACTATATTACTCCGAGTGCAGCGCATAGCAATGATTTAATTGTCAGAGGCTGACTGACTTTGGGTTAAGAAAGTGACTTCAACACGTGCTTCAATGGTCTGCTGGCCCGGTAGCGATACTTTATCTGAGCGACTACTCATTTCGGCCATCTGCATAATGACCGGCCGTGACATTGATTGCTCAGCAATGCTTAATGTGCTTCTTAGTTCCAGTCCTGCCGCTGTAGCAAGACGCTCAGCTTTCGCCTTGGCTTGTTGGTATGCATTCACCAGTGCTTGTTCATATAAACCTTGTTGGTCGCTAATTTCAAACTTAACCTGACCAACACGAGTAACCCCGCGTGCCAGGGCAAGATCGATAATGCTGTCGTAATTCTCCGGTTCCAGCAAAGTGACCTGAACTTCGCGTTGCACGACAAATCCGTTTTGTTCTGTTTTGCCACCGTCATTTTGTTCATAACGTGGATAAATCTGCAATTGATAGGAGCGGATGTCTTTATCTTCAACTCCTTTATTATTTAAATCGTTAATCAGACGGTTGGTTGTTTCATCGACTAAAGTCTTTTGCGAGCTGAGCTTATTTCCGCGCCCTTCAATCCAGAAGGTGAGTGACATTTGGTCCGGAATAGCCGATACGCTTCCACTGCCCGAGGTCGACAATGTACGTTCATTAGCTTGAGTGACAGTGCTAAATGCTACTGTAAGAAAAGCAAGACAGGTTAAGAGAAACCTTGATTTTGTGTGGCTCTGAGTCATATTAATCATCCTTAGACCAAATTCCATAGTTACGTGTTGGAGTATAGACCATGGACGAAAGTTCAGAATATGACGAGAAATCGCTGCGCGACAGTGCCTTCAGGTTGCTTGCTATGCGCGAACAAAGTCGTACTGAATTAAAGCGTAAATTAATACAAAAGCAATGGCCCGCAGACATGGTTAAGCGCGTTGTTGATGAACTTGATAACGAAGGATGGCAGAGCGACGAGCGTTTTGCCGCAAGTTTTATTCGCGAGAAAGTAGGGCAAAAGCAAGGGCGGTTAAAAATCCTTGCTCAAGTAACTCAACAAAAAGGCGTCTCTGCGCAGATTGCTGAAAGTGTGCTCGATTCAATGGAAGTTGACTGGTTTGAGTTGTGTGCAGAGTTGAAACAAAAGAAATTCGGCGATGACCAGCCTGCGGACGAAAAAGAGTGGAGCCGTCAGGTTCGTTTTTTGCAGCAAAGAGGGTTTACTCCGGAGCAAATTTTCGCTTGTGTCAATCGACCACGACGCTAGGCTAGGCGGCTACTTCATGATAGTCTTAGGCCATTAAAATATTGACCTAAAGTCACTCAGTTAAGAAAAGTAGGACTCAACATGAGCATGAACAGTGCCCAAATTCGTGATGCATTTTTAAATTACTTTGCTGAACGAGGACACGAAAAAGTGCCTTCGTCATCAATGATTCCAGGCAACGATCCAACCCTCTTATTTACTAATGCGGGAATGGTTCCGTTCAAAGATGTTTTTCTGGGTACTGACAAGCGCCGTTATAACAAAGCCACCTCTGCGCAACGTTGTCTTCGTGCCGGAGGTAAGCATAACGACCTCGAAAACGTTGGTTATACCGCTCGTCATCATACCTTTTTTGAAATGATGGGGAATTTTAGCTTTGGTGATTATTTTAAAAAGCAGGCAATTCAATATGCCTGGGATTTTTTAACCAAAGAGTTGAAATTACCGGCGGAAAAGCTTTGGGTAACGGTCTTCACTGAAGACGACGAAGCTTACGATATTTGGGCAAAAGATATCGGTGTTCCGGAAGACCGCATTTCACGCATTGGTGAAAAGGATAATTTCTGGTCTATGGGTGATACTGGTCCTTGTGGACCTTGCTCTGAAGTTTTTTATGATCATGGTCCGGAAGTCTGGGGCGGTCCTCCGGGGACACCAGAAGAAGACGGCGACCGTTATATAGAAATCTGGAACCTGGTCTTTATGCAGTATAACCGTCAGGCTGACGGAACTTTTGAACCATTGCCCGATCCGTCGATTGATACAGGCATGGGGCTTGAGCGCATTTCTGCCATTATGCAGAACGTTCACAGCAACTACGAAATTGATTTATTCCAGGCGTTGATTAAAGTGGCAGCTGAAATTATTGGTACCGACGATCTTGATAATAAGTCATTGCGGGTAATCGCTGATCATATTCGTTCGTGTTCATTCCTGATTACTGACGGCGTGATGCCATCTAATGAGGGCCGTGGTTATGTGCTGCGTCGTATAATACGAAGAGCCGTGCGTCACGGACATTTATTAGGTGCTAAAGATGCTTTCTTTTTCCGCTTAGTTGATGAGTTAGCACGACAGATGGGCGATGCGTACCCTGAGTTAGTTCAGAAACAGCAGATCATTAAAGATGCGCTGGAGCGAGAAGAGCAGCAGTTTGCCCGGACACTTGAGCGAGGCCTGGCTATTTTGTCTGATGAAATTAGTCAGCTTAAAGGCAAAGTGATACCCGGCGATGTCGTATTCAAACTTTATGATACCTATGGTTTTCCGGTTGATTTAACGGCGGATATTGCACGTGAGCATAAACTGACAGTTGATGAGGAAGGCTTTGAAAAAGCTATGTCTGAACAGCGTCTGCGAGCTCAACAGGCGTCTCAGTTTGGTATGGATTATAACCAACAGTTAAAGTCTGAAAATCAAACGACATTTACCGGTTACGATGATGTTGCCGGGCAGGCAAAAGTGGTTGAGCTTTTCAAAGAAGGGCAACCGGTTGAAGAGTTACAAGCTGGTGACAAAGGTATTGTTGTTCTTTCAGAAACACCGTTTTACGCAGAAAGTGGTGGTCAGATAGGCGATAAAGGTGTGTTAGTTGCAAGCGGTAACGCTTTTGAAGTCACTGATACTCAATACATTGGTAAAGCAATAGCGCACCATGGTGTTGCCAAAGCGCCTGTGAAGTTAAATGACAGTGTAAAAGCGGAAATTGACTCAGAGCGTAGAGAAAATATTAAACGCAACCATTCTGCGACTCACTTGCTTCATGCCGCTCTTAGAAACTTGTTGGGTGAACATGTTACGCAGAAAGGTTCGTTAGTTGAGGCCGATAAAATGCGCTTTGACTTCTCGCATTTTGAACCCGTCACAAATGAGCAGTTGGCTCAGCTTGAGCGTGAGGTGAATGCTCAAATTCGGACTAACTTGCCATTACAAACTGAACTCATGGCAATTGATCAAGCGAAAGAAGCCGGTGCCATGGCGTTGTTTGGAGAGAAGTATGACGATCAGGTGCGTGTTGTGCGCATGGGAGACTTCTCTATGGAACTCTGCGGTGGTACGCACGTAAAAGCGACTGGTGATATCGGTTTATTCAGAATAACCTCTGAAGGGGGAATCGCATCGGGTGTCCGTCGTATTGAAGTTGTAACCGGTGAAGCCGCTATTCGCTACACCCAACAACAACAGTCTATATTGCAAAACCTTGCCGGTGAGTTAAAAACCGAGTCGAACTCTGTCGCTGAAAAAGTACAGCAGTTGCAGCAGAAGTTTCGTGAGCTTGAGCGTAAAAATGAACAGTTACAACAGAAATTAGCACAGCAAGCTGGTGGCGGTTTAATCGCCCAGGCCATTGATATTAATGGCGTTAAAGCAATAATTGCGGAGTTGGATCAGGCGGATCCTAAATCTTTACGCGGTTTAGTTGATGACCTGAAGAACCAAATTGGTTCCGGTATCGTATTATTAGGAACTGCAAATGGTAATAAAGTCAGCCTCATAGCTGGCGTTACTGCCGATTTAACGTCTAAAGTTAAAGCAGGGGATATTGTGAATCAGGCGGCTAACGTGGTTGGTGGTAAAGGCGGAGGTCGCCCTGATATGGCCCAGGCGGGTGGTTCACTCCCGGAACAGTTAAATGAAGCTCTGGCTACCGCAACAACTTGGTTACAACAGCAACTCTAGTTGTCGTACCGAGGGTTAAAAACACAACGAAAAATTATGCGTTTCGTTATAGTGTAATCGCTCTCAGTATTGGTAGACTGCTTACGACAGTTCAGGGAAATGTTCGATATTCGCGGTAAGAATCGGAACAGTATTGAAGGAGCAATCTATGCTAATTTTAACTCGCCGTGTAGGTGAAACATTGATGATAGGTGATGATGTTTCGGTCACTGTTCTCGGCGTTAAGGGAAACCAAGTACGTATTGGTGTTAATGCCCCGAAAGACGTTTCCGTTCATCGCGAAGAGATTTATATGCGTATTCAGTCCGAAAAGGACGATGAGCAAGATAAAGAATAAACTTTCAGACTAAGACCGGCGAAAGCCGGTCTTTTTTTATGTTTTCGGCCATTTTGCAGAAAATTCATGCGAGATGGTTAATTATCCCACACTTAGACCCGAGTTTTTAAAAAAGCGATTGACATTATTGCCAACATCGCTAGAATTCACGCCACAACGATTTGGAGAGGTGGCCGAGTGGCTGAAGGCGCTCCCCTGCTAAGGGAGTATAGGGTTTGTAGCCCTATCGAGGGTTCGAATCCCTCCCTCTCCGCCAGTCGTTTATAGTAACAATACGCGCTCGTAGCTCAGCTGGATAGAGTACCTGGCTACGAACCAGGCGGTCGGAGGTTCGAATCCTCCCGAGCGCGCCATATTGTTACTAACCTGAATACGCGCTCGTAGCTCAACTGGATAGAGTACCTGGCTACGAACCAGGCGGTTGGAGGTTCGAGTCCTCCCGAGCGCGCCATTCTTTTTACTCCCTATAGTGTATCCTGCTTAATTTTCAATCGCATTTAATCTCTGAATACCCACTATTTACTGCTGTATCTCCTTGCGTGACTTGCTACCATAGTATTTAATAATTTTATAACAATACCTTAGCAACCAATTAGGAGTGCTTCGTGTCGGAACTGCTCAGTCAAGCTGCGCAACTCATGCTCGTTGGTATGGGTGCAGTCATTATCTTTCTTTGTCTACTGGTCGTTGCCATGAGCGCGATGAAGCGTTTGATCCCAACGCCGGAGGCTGTTGCCAGCCGTCACTCTCCAGTCAAAGATAAAAACTCTGATACGGCACCTCCTGCGGTACTGGCTGCAATTTCAGCTGCCATTCATCATTATCGCAATGGCACGAAAGCAGCGAATAACAAGGAGAAATCATAATGAGTAAACCCCTGTTACTGACAGAGTTGGTACTTCGTGACGCTCATCAGTCACTACTCGCAACGCGGATGCGTCTGGAAGACATGTTACCTATTGCCGAGAAGCTGGACAGCATCGGCTATTGGTCAATGGAATCCTGGGGGGGAGCGACCTTTGATTCTTGTATTCGCTACTTGGGCGAAGACCCTTGGGAGCGCATTCGTGAATTGAAAAAAGCGATGCCTAACACTCGTCAGCAAATGTTGCTCAGAGGCCAGAACCTATTGGGTTATCGTCATTACGCTGACGATGTTGTAAAACGCTTTATTGAACGAGCTAAAGAAAATGGCGTTGACGTTTTTCGTATTTTTGATGCGATGAACGATGTTCGTAACCTAAAAACTGCGATTAAAGCGGCCAAAGATGTTGAGGGCCATGCACAAGGAACACTTGCCTATACTGTCAGCCCGGTGCACACACTGGATAAATGGGTGGCAATGGCACAGGAGTTAGAAGATTTAGGCTGTGACTCTCTATTCATTAAAGACATGGCTGGGTTATTAAGACCGAACGATGCCTATGAGCTGGTTAGTGCGTTGAAGAAAAACACCGACTTGCCTATTGCGATGCAGTGTCATGCAACAACAGGCTTAAGTGTTGCGACCTATCAAAAGGCAATCGATGCCGGTATTGATATGCTGGATACCGCTATTTCTTCAATGAGCATGACTTATGGTCATTCGCCGACTGAAACTTTGGTTGCAATGACAGAGAATACAGACCGGGACACCGGCTTGTCTCTGCCGGACCTCGCTGAAGTAGCCAGTTATTTCCGTGAAGTTCGGAAAAAGTACGCGAAATTCGAAGGCTCTTTAAAAGGCGTCGATGCACGCATTCTTCTGGCCCAGGTTCCGGGTGGTATGTTGACCAACATGGAAGGCCAGCTGAAAGAACAGGGTGCACTGGATAAATTTGATGAAGTACTGGAAGAAATTCCAAAAGTACGCGAAGACCTTGGCTTTATTCCGCTGGTTACACCAACGTCACAAATAGTAGGAACCCAGGCGGTTCTGAATGTATTGAGCGGTGAGCGTTACTCCAACATTTCTAAAGAGACAGCTGCCGTTTTGAAGGGTGAATACGGCGCGACTGCAGCAGAGGTGAATAAAGAGCTACAGAAACGAGTTCTGGATGGTGAAGAAGCCATTACCTGTCGTCCGGCAGATTTGCTGGACAACGAACTGGATGCACTCACGAAAGAACTTAAAGATAAAGCAACTGATGAAGATATTCGTCTTGCTGATGACGTTGTGGATGATGTTCTGACTTATGCACTCTTCCCACAAATTGGTCTGAAGTTTCTTAAAAATCGCGATAACCCCGATGCTTTTGAACCTGCGCCGGGTGAAGAGCCTGAAGAAAAAGCTGAGGCCAAAGAAAAAGAAGCGCCTGCAACAACGGGTAGTGTCGAGCAGTACGAAGTTGAAGTTGACGGTAAACGCTATAACGTCAAAGTTGGGCCTACAGGTAAGTTAGATTCAGTGAAGTCAGCCTCATCTGACGAACAGTCTAAGTCATCTGAAACGCAGTCCGACGCCTCCGATGAATCAAGTTCTGGTGAGGGAGAAACCATTAAAGCGCCGCTGGCCGGTAATATTTTTAAGGTGGTCGCCAAAGAGGGAGCAACGGTTAAAGCAGGCGATGTTGTGCTGGTGTTGGAAGCGATGAAAATGGAAACCGACATTAAAGCGGAGAAAGACGGTAAGGTTCAGTCTCTTCACGTAAAAGAAGGTGATGCTGTGACCGTCGGCGATGCTCTGGTGACGGTAGGCTAATATGGATAAGCTGCAGATATTATGGGAAACCACTGGCATTGCCGCAATGACGTTCGGCCAACTCAGTATGATTGTTGTTGGTGGTGTGTTGTTGTACCTGGCAATTTCAAAGAAGTTTGAGCCGTTATTGCTGCTGCCCATAGGTTTTGGTGCAATTCTGGCAAACATTCCTTTAGGCGGCTTCACAGAGCCGGGTGGTGTTCTCTATTACGTTTATAGTATTGGCATCGATACGGGTATGTTCCCGTTGCTTATTTTCATGGGGGTTGGCGCATTAACCGACTTCGGGCCGTTATTGGCAAACCCCAAAATGCTGTTTTTGGGTGGTGCCGCTCAGTTCGGTATTTTTGCAACCTTATTTGGTGCTATTGCCCTGAACGGGATACCGGGCATTGAGTTTTCGAT
Organism: Idiomarina sp. ST10R2A5; assembly: GCF_051842325.1. Classification (NCBI taxonomy): domain Bacteria; kingdom Pseudomonadati; phylum Pseudomonadota; class Gammaproteobacteria; order Alteromonadales; family Idiomarinaceae; genus Idiomarina; species Idiomarina sp. ST10R2A5. The sequence goes on from NZ_JBNIEX010000009.1 coordinate 38,369, forward strand.
GTCGGATGCTGCTGCAATTTCTATAATTGGTGGGGCTGACGGGCCAACAGCGATTTTCCTGGCATCAAAGCTGGCACCTGATTTATTGGGGGCAATTGCAGTCGCGGCGTATTCGTATATGGCATTGGTACCTATTATCCAGCCCCCGATAATGAAGTTGCTAACCACTCAAGCTGAGCGTGAGATTAAAATGGAGCAACTGCGCCCGGTAGCTCGTCGTGAAAAGCTTTTCTTCCCGCTAATAGCTATGGGCCTGACGTTGTTGTTTTTACCTTCAGCAACGCCTTTGGTTGGCATGTTCTGTCTCGGAAATCTGATGCGTGAATCGGGTGTGGTTGAGCGTTTAACAAAAACCACTCAGAACGAGCTGATTAACATTGTGACCATCTTCCTTGGTTTGGCTGTTGGCTCTAAATTGCAGGCAGATCAATTTCTCAGTTTCCAAACGCTGGGCATCTTGGTATTAGGTGCGGTGGCATTTTCCATTGGAACCGCCAGTGGCATCTTAATGGCGAAGCTGATGGGCAAACTGAGTAAAGACCCGATTAATCCGTTAATTGGAGCCGCAGGGGTTTCAGCCGTTCCTATGGCGGCCCGAGTGGTGAATAAAGTTGGATTACAGGCAAACCAGCAAAACTTCTTGCTGATGCATGCTATGGGCCCTAATGTCGCCGGAGTATTAGGTTCAGCAGTGGCTGCGGGCGTTTTACTGGCATTGGTTTAACGTCCGGTAAGAAACATCATCGCCGTGTAAAAAGCGGCGATGACAGCGCTTATTACTGCAATATATACAAAGCCTTTATAACCCTGTTTGATACTCCAGCCATTAGCGCGCAAATACAGCAACCAAAGCAGACTCAGTAATAACGGAATAATAAAAAAGTATCTTGTCATGGCAAGTCCTTAAGACTGATGTTGCTGAATGGCTTCTAAATCAACTGCTGCCTGATGGGCATAACGTAAACGCTTTTCCAGCTCTGTAATCTGGTCGGCAACTTTATCGATATTGCCTTCGGCCATAAACTGCTCTAAATCAGCCGCTTTATTTTGTAATTGTGTAAATCCAAGGTTAGCCGCTGCGCCTTTTAACGAATGAAAGTAACGACGAGCGCTGTCGTGCTGACCCCGGGTGATAAAATCAGAGACCTTGGTTGCGCTGCCCTGGTACGTTTCATAAAGCTGCTCAACCAGCTTAAGGTAAAGCTCTACGTTATACTGTAACCGTTTTAATGCGGTCTCAAATTCAATACCTTTCACCTGTGGTATACGAACGGGTGGCTTAGCCGGTTCATCCTCTTCAGTAGCGGCAGGCACTTCTGGCTGCTGATTATTCGTGTAGTCGCCGGGAACAGCCCATTTAATAATGGCTTTAATCAACTGCTGCTCATCAATAGGCTTGGCAATGTGCCCCTGCATGCCAGCGGCTAATGATCGCTCTTCATCACCACTCATTGCGTTGGCGGTCATTGCCAGGATAGGAAGCTGCTGATAGTTAAAGTCCGCACGTATGGTCCGGGCTGCTTTAAGCCCATCCATGACAGGCATCTGAATATCCATTAGAACCAAAGAATAATTTTTGTTGTGAACGGCCTCTACGGCTAATTGCCCATTTTCTACGATATCCACTTTGAACTTATGGCTTGTAAGAATTTCTCTGGCGACTTGTTGATTAATTTCATTGTCTTCTACCACCAAAATGGGGGCCCGCAGAATACTCTCCGGGATACCGTCGCCGCTCTCTGCATCGCTTTCATCAGGGAGTTCACGTTGGAATAACGTCGAAGCCAGACTCCTACCCAAAGTTGACGCGGTAAAAGGCTTTGAAATGATGTCATTGACTCCCGCTTGTTTGGCCTTTTCTGATAATTCCTCGGCATAGTAACCCGTTGCCAGAGTCAGTTTAGGACGAACATCGTCTGCGTAACGTTCTGTTATTGTCTGGCAAAATTCAAGACCATCCATGCCGGGGAGACGCCAGTCAACTAATACTAATTGATAAGGGTTGTCCTCTTCTACGGACTGCTGGAAAACTTGCAACGCCTGTTCTGCAGTGCGACAAACTTTTACATCAACCTGGTAACTGCGCAGCATTTCATACAACATTTCACGAGTACTTAAGTTGTCATCAATGGCAAGAATACGCACGCCGCTGAGCTTTTGCAGAAGATATTGATGGTGGCTGTTGTCTTGTTCTTTCTGTAGGGGGAGCTCCACTTCTATGTAAAAAGTTGAGCCTTGCCCAGCCGCACTGGTGACACCGATATCGCCACCCATAAGCAATATAAGGCGACGGGAAATAGCCAGCCCAAGGCCCGTTCCGCCATATTTTCGGGTTGTCGAGGTATCGGCCTGAGTAAAAGCTTTAAACAGGTTGGCTCGCTGCTCTTCATCCATACCGATACCGGTGTCGGTGACGGAAATGCGCAACAGAACATTGTCTTTTGAGCTATCCAGCAAGTTAACCGCTACATTAATTTCGCCGTCTTCAGTGAACTTAATGGCGTTGCTGATGAGGTTAACCAAAACCTGATTCAACCGCAGCGGATCGCCTATCAGGCGGGTGGGTATATTGGCCGGCAAATTAATGATGAATTCAAGATCTTTATCATAGGCCCGGTAGGCAAACATGTCTGCAAGAGAGGTTAGTACGTCCTGTAAATCAAAAGGAATTCGCTCAACGGTTAGTTTGCCGGCGTCAATTTTTGAAAAGTCCAGAATGTCGTTAATAACACCGAGAAGTGCCTGTGATGAGGAATCGATGACCTTTATATAGCGTTTCTGTTTTTGATTCAGTTCTGTTTTTAGACAAAGGTTTGCCATACCCACAATTGCGTTAATTGGAGTACGAATTTCATGGCTCATGTTAGCCAGAAACTCGCCTTTTGACTGGTTAGCGCGTTCAGCTGTTTCTTTTGCTTTCTCCATCTCCTCAGCAACCGACTTAATACCAGAAATATCGTAGTAGCTGCCAAGGATACCAATAATGTTATGGTCATCATCGTAAAGAGGAACGCTGGAGTGCTCTACCCATTGGCTCTTATTGTCAACTTTCAGTTCTATTTCTGCGTTGACAGAAGGGGCTTTCTGGCTAAATGTCTTTTTATCTCTTTCCAGTAAAACGTCATTAGCAGCAAGTGATTCAATTTCGGCATCTGATTTACCAGCTAAAGACTCTGGTGTAACGCCAAAATCGTTGGCAAAAGCGCGGTTCCCGCCCAGCAGTTTAAGTTGAGGATCGCGCCAGTAAACTCGTGTTGGCAGGTCATTAAATACTTGCTCAAATAGTTGCAGTGAGTCGGACGACAGAAAGGGTTGACGAAAAGGTGCGGTCAGAGCATTACGTCTCGACCACCACCAAATAACGACACCGATAATCAAACTGAACAATATCATTGCGACTAATACTGTGTCGCTCCAGGGTGCAGGCAATAGTGCGTACAACGCCAGACTGGTTACCTGAAGGATGACAAAAATTAGTTGTAAAAACGTCCAGAATGAGTTCATGGTTAATCCGTAACCGAGTGGTTATATAATCGGCATGTAGTCTGCCACGTTGAGCCTGAATCGCCAAGGTATGAACGCAAATTAACAGTGACAAACATAGACCTTTGAGCGAATTACCAGTAAGCTAATCGGCAGAAAACTATCCGCCTCAGTGAATGGAGTTGTCTTTTGCAAGCAACATTTCAAGCAGTTATCGAAAAGCTTAAGCAATCGGGTAAAACAGCAGTCTGGCAGGGCATCGGGCGTGGTATTGAGCGAGAAGCTTTGCGCATAAAAGAAAATGGAACGCTGGCACCAGGCGATCACCCGCAGGAGTTAGGGAAAACCCTGACTCACCCAACAATTACGACCGACTACTCAGAGAATCTGCTTGAGTTTATTACCCCAGTGGCAAGTAATATTGAAACCACACTGGAGCAGCTTCGTGATATTCACCGGGTAACTTATAAAGCCATTGGTGATGAGCTGTTATGGCCAATGAGCATGCCTTGTTATATCGGGTCTGATGAGGATATCCGTATTGCTAAGTATGGTGACTCTCACTCCGGGCGAATGAAAAGTCTTTATCGCCGCGGTTTAACCTATCGTTATGGCGCCACTATGCAAGTCATTGCCGGTGTGCACTACAATTTCTCGGTTTCCGATGAAATGTGGGAAGAGCTGGCTGCGATTGAAGGCGTTAGCAATAGCCAGGATTTTCGCACTAATCAATATTTTGCACTGATTCGTAACTTCAAGCGCATAGCCTGGGTTATTCCTTATTTGTTTGGAGCTTCTCCGGCTTTGTGTAAGTCGTTTTTCTGCCAGACCAATAATGAGGAAATACTGAACAAGTGGAATTTCGAGACCGTTGGTAAAGGAACCGTTTATCTTCCTTATGGTACGTCATTACGAATGAGTGATTTGGGTTATACCAACAAAGAACAGGCAACGCTTAAGATAACCTACAACTCTTTGCAGGAATACGTTTCAGGATTACGTAAAGCCATTACAACACCGTCTCAACAGTTTTCGAAAATTGGTGTAAAAGTAGGCGACGACTACCGTCAACTTAACGATAATATTTTGCAGATAGAAAATGAGTTTTACTCACCTATCCGCCCTAAACAAACCGCGCATGACGGCGAAACACCAAGTCAGGCTCTTGAGCGAGGCGGTGTAGAATATGTTGAAATCAGAGCTCTGGATGTAAATCCGTTTAGCGATGTTGGTATTACCGCTCAGCAAATGCATTTTCTTGATTTGATGTTGCTGTATTGTTTGTTGCAACCAAGTGAAGACATGAGCTGGGAACAACAGCAACAAGCTGATAAGAACTTTACTAAAGTGGTTATGCAGGGTCGGGATCCGCGCCTGAGTCTGCAACAAAATGGTATTGACCGTTTAATGGCCGACTGGTTAGAAGAGCTGTTTGCTGACTTTACTCCGCTGGCAAAAGCTTTAGATGATAGTGCAGGTGATAAACGCTACCAAAACCATTTAGCCGATCTCTATGAGTGGGTTTTGAACCCGGAACGAACGCTTTCAGGCCAGATTTTAGGACTGCTTAAAGAACAAAATAGAGACAACAGCAGTTTAGGCATGCAATTGGCTAAGCAATACCGTGAGCAGTCTAATAATGAGCCCCTAAGTTATTATGTGCAGAGTGACTTTACTAAATGGGCGCAAGAGTCGGAACAAGCTTTTGCAGACCGTTACAAACAAGACAATAAAGTTGACTTTGATACCTTTCTGGCAAATTATTTTAGTCATGCGGCAAAATCTGGTCAGGTATCTAACTGAAAGACATAAAAAAACGCAGCCCAAAAGGACTGCGTTAAACAAAACGTTCAGGGATGAACATGAATGCATTTTCTCAGTTACAACCTGTATTCAATTACTAAGAGTTTAATGAGTGAATAAAGTTCAATGGCAATAAAATATTTTTTTCCTATTCAGCCGAAACTGTTAACCAGTGCGCTGTTCATTGTGACGCTTAGCGGCTGCGCGACACCTCCACCGGCGAACCCGGAAAATGTCTGCCATATTTTTGAAGAGCATCGAGATTGGTATCACGCCGCTGCCGATGCACGTGAGCGTTGGGGAGTTCCCATTCATGTGCCAATGGCTATGATGTATCAGGAAAGCTCATTTAAGCATAATGCTCTGCCTCCGAGAGACTACCTGCTGGGCTTCATTCCCTGGGGAAGAGTCAGCTCAGCTTACGGCTATTCACAAGCTAAAACCATGACGTGGGAAGATTATCAACGAGAAACCGGTAATGGCTGGGCCAGTCGTGACGACTTTGAAGACGCGATTGACTTCATGGGTTGGTTTATTTCTAAAACGCACAAAATTAATGGCGTCTCAAAATGGGATGCTTATGGGCAATACCTTAATTATCACGAAGGTTGGGGTGGGTATCAGAGAAAATCTTATTTGAAGAAACCCTGGCTGGTTAAAGTATCCAGGGTAGTGAAAAGCCGCTCTATGACTTATGCCGCACAATTGAATAAATGCGAAGAAGATTTAAAACGCGGTTGGCTATGGCGATTGTTCTTTGGTTAATCATTAGATTGAACATCTGGTTTTCGGTAAAGCTTAGGCAAAACTCTGACTTGTTTGATCATGGTGTCGCCAATTTCGATGAGCTCTACCGGATAACCGCCTAAACGTAGCGACAATCTGGAGTCAGGGATATCACCAAATTGTTCAATAATCAGACCGCTTAAGGTTTTAGGCCCGTCTATTGGAAAGTCCCAATTCATTTCTTTGTTTAGCTCGCGTAAGTTAGCGGAACCGTCCACTAAGAAACTGCCATCGCTTTCCAGAGTAACGGATTCACTGGGAGCCGGCGCCATGGACGTAGTGAAATCACCGACAATTTCTTCAAGGATGTCTTCCAAAGTCACCAGACCCTGAATGTCGCCGTATTCGTCAACAACCAGGCCAATACGCTCTTTACGTCGTTGAAACTTTAATAGCTGAACATTCAGAGGTGTTCCTTCCGGAATAAAATAAGCGTCACGTGCAGCGCGGACTAAAATGGATTTATCGGCAGTAAACTGGTTTTTACTCATTAACCGCATAACATCGCGGGCGTGCAGGAATCCAATAGCATCGTCTATTTCATTTCGGTAAAGCAAAACGCGAGTGTGCTGGCCGTTTGATAGCTGTTTCACAATAGATTTCCAGTCGTCACTAATATCAATGCCGACAATCTCGTTGCGGGGGATCATGACATCCTCAACCGTGACTTTCTCAAGGTCTAGAATACTGACCAACATTTCCTGGTGCGAAGTCGGGATTAAGTTTCCGGCTTCGTTAACCACTGTGCGTAGCTCATCTGAACTCAAGGCGTCTGCCATTTGCGATTGTTTTGGGTTAACGCCCAGTAGTCGCATAAACGAATTGGTGATGAAGTTCATACCAATAACGATGGGGTACATGACTTTTAGTAGCGGCAGTAAAATAAAAGAGCTAGGGAATGAAATACGCTCAGGGTGCAGGGCGGCTATCGTTTTTGGGGTGACTTCTGAAAAAATGAGAATAATTAAGGTCAAACCTAACGTTGCGATAAGGATCCCAGCGTCACCAAACCAGCGTAGACAAAGTATGGTGGCAATAGCTGATGCACCGATATTGACCAGGTTATTTCCAATGAGAATTAAGCCTATCAACCGATCAGGACGATCAAGAAGATACTGGACACGTTTGGCACCCGGGTGATTATTTTGTACTAAGTGGCGCAGCCGATACCGGTTGATAGACATCATGCCAGTTTCGGAGCCAGAGAAGTATGCGGATAAAAATATCAGTACGGCTAAAATCACGAGCAACATGCCCGTCGATATCTCGTCCAACGCGTTATTCCTTAATTAAACTGTGAATGTGACAATGTAGAGTTCTCAGCGATGAAGTCAAGTACCATTCAGGATAAGAGAAAATCTTTCACGAAACGACTGCCAAAATAACCCAGTGTAAGCAAAGTGCTGGCAATAACCGTCAGTACAACAATAATGCGTCCACGTAACCCCGATGCGCGATGTAAAATTACCGCAATTAAATAGAGAAGAGCGGCTAGGCTAGTCAGAATAGTTTTGTGTGCTTGTTGCTGTGCAAACATATCGTCCAGAAATACAAAACCTGAGCCAAGCGCAATAAATAAAACAAAGGTGCCTAAAGCCAGAAGGTTGAAGAAATATTTTTCGACGGTCATTAACGGCGGTAGCTTGCTTAAAAGAATATGACCTTTTCTATTCTTAAGAACCCGGTTTAAGTAACTTGTCTGTAACGCGTAAAGAGTGGCTAAGGCTAAAATGCCGTAAGCAACCAATGACAAGGTAATATGAAAAACTAACCCATGCCCGGCACTAATATCAGCGCCCCAGTCAACCGGAGTGAAAACTAACAGCACGGTAGTCAGGGCTGAAAACAGATAAATAACAGGCTTTAGAAATAAATTACTGGCTTGATTATTTTTTAGCAAAGTCAGGGTGGCTATTAAAAAGGCCACAATAGCTAAACTTGACGAGACATTAATGTGATCGAAGTCGTCGTAAGAAAGTTGCAGCAGGATGAGCCAACCATGGGCGATGACTGCCAAGGCAGCAGGTACAATTTGGTAAGTTGGGTGAAGCGTTTTGTTTTTAAGTATATTTCGCAGAATAACAAAAGCGCTGGCGCTATAACCCAATAAGCTGATTAGCAACAATAAAGAGAGCATCACGCGCTCGAATTCCCTGATTCTGAGTTGTTCGTAGTCATGAGTATACGATGTCAGTCAGTTAAACCCAATACTTACGGGGCGAAACTTTCTTGCAAATCAGATATACTGCCCTCATTACTATTTCCGTCAGAAATCGCAATATAAGAGACGATCGACATGTTTGAGAATTTATCGGAACGTTTGTCGCAAACGCTGCATTCTATTGGCGGCCGGGGCCGACTGACCGAAGACAATATTAAAGAAACGTTACGCGAAGTTCGCATGGCTTTACTCGAAGCCGATGTTGCTTTGCCTGTGGTCAAAGACTTTATCGGTAAAGTGAAAGAGCGGGCTGTTGGCACCGAGGTGAACAAAAGTCTCACGCCGGGTCAGGTATTTGTAAAAATTGTTCAGTCTGAGCTTGAAGTGGCAATGGGCGAGGCCAATGCTCCGTTGCAGTTAAACACTCAGCCACCGGCCGTTATTTTAATGGCGGGTCTGCAAGGTGCGGGTAAAACCACCAGTGTGGGCAAACTGGCCAAATATCTAACTGAACGCCAGAAGAAGAAAGTTATGGTGGTCAGTGCCGATGTGTATCGTCCTGCGGCTATTAAGCAGTTGGAAACGCTTGCTGAGCAGGTTGGGGTTGAGTTTTTCCCTTCTACGACAGAGCAGAAGCCGGTTGATATTGCTAATGCCGCCATTGCCCAGGCTCGTAAACAGTTTATTGATGTAGTGTTAGTGGATACCGCTGGTCGTTTGGCCATTGACGAAGACATGATGCAGGAAATTCAGCAACTGCACTCAGCCATCAACCCAATTGAAACGCTGTTTGTGGTTGACGCTATGACCGGTCAGGATGCGGCGAATACGGCTAAAGCATTCAGTGAAGCTCTGCCGCTAACCGGTGTTATTCTGACTAAGACCGACGGTGATGCGCGCGGCGGTGCTGCCCTGTCTATTCGTCATATTACCGGTAAGCCCATTAAATTCCTGGGTGTTGGTGAGAAAAACGATGCGCTGGAACCGTTTCATCCAGACCGTGTAGCCTCCCGAATTCTCGGCATGGGCGATATGCTTTCTTTAATTGAGGAAGTTGAGCAAAAAGTCGATAAAGAAAAAGCTGAGAAGGTTGCAAAAAAAGTCATGAAAAAAGGCCAGTTTTCACTGGAGGATTTTCGTGACCAATTAGTTCAAATGCGGGAAATGGGCGGTATGATGGGATTGATGACCAAAATGCCGGGCATGGGTAAAATGACGGAACAAATGAAAGGTCAGATGGACGATAAAATGACCTTACGTATGGAAGCCATCATTAATTCGATGACCCCAAAAGAGCGGACCCGACCGGATGTCATTAAAGGCTCTCGTAAGCGTCGTATAGCGGCCGGCTCAGGTACACAGGTTCAGGACGTGAACAAATTACTTAAGCAATTTACCCAAATGCAGAAAATGATGAAAAAAATGAAAGGCGGCGGCATGCAAAAAATGATGCGCGGCATGGGTGGAAAGTTACCCCCGGGAATGTTCCCCGGGCGTTAGGAAAAAGCGCGTCAAGCTTGCATTTGCAGTAAAAATCAGTAGAATTGCCGAGCCTTCCGACTCTGTCGGAGGGCTTTGCTATTTTTTACATTTACAAAACAGTTATATTGAGGAACGCAATGGTAACCATTCGTTTACAACGTGGTGGCGCTAAAAAACGCCCCTTCTACCAAATGGTAGTTGCTGACAGTCGCAATGCACGCGACGGTCGTTTCATTGAGAAAGTAGGATTCTTTAACCCTGTAGCTCGTGGTCAGGAAGAAAAACTTCGTGTTGATGTTGACCGCATTGAGCACTGGGTAAGCAAAGGCGCTCAGTTATCTGATCGTGTTGCTAAACTTGTTAAAGATGCAAGCGCTGCGGCGTAAGCATTAATAGATTCAGGTAGGTAAATTAATGCAGCAATCAGAACAAATCGTCGTTGGTCGCCTTGGTGCGGTGTATGGCGTTAAAGGCTGGTTGAAAGTGCAGTCATTTACTGATGATCCAGAATCGATATTTGAATACAGCCCTTGGTTACTTAGCCAGAAAACTGAGCGCGAAATGAAAGTTGTCGAGTGGCGTCGCCACAACAACGGACTTATCGCCAGGTTAGAAGGTATATCCGATCGTGATGAGGCTGCATGCCTTACTGGTGCGGATATCTGCATTACTGCAGATGAGTTACCGGCATTAGCTGATGACGAGTTTTACTGGCGCGACCTTATTGGTATGCGTGTAGTAAACACTAAAGGCTATGATATGGGTGTGGTTGAACAAATTATGCCCACTGCATCGAACGATGTGTTGGTCGTAAAGGCAAACAGCAACGACGGGTTCGGAAAGTCTGAACGTTTAATTCCCTTTATTCAAAGTGAGTATGTCACTGAGGTTAATAAGGAAGAGAAGCGTATTCAGGTTGAGTGGCCGTCAGACTTTTGATGAGTAAACCATTGCAGGTTGGCATCATCAGTTTGTTTCCTGAAATGTTTGCTGCAGTCACCGACTATGGTGTGACTGGCAGAGCAATAAAGGAAGGTTTGCTGACAGTGAGTGTTTGGAATCCTCGTGATTTCACGCATGATCGCCACAGGACTGTTGATGACAGGCCTTATGGCGGTGGTCCGGGTATGCTGATGATGGTGCAGCCACTTGTGGATGCTATCAATGCAGCAAAAAAAAGCCTGGGTGAGGACACTCCTGTTATTTATTTGTCACCACAAGGGCAAAAACTTGATCACAGCGGAGTGCAGCAGCTCTCCAAAAATGATCGAATGATTTTGATTGCTGGCCGTTATGAAGGCATTGATGAACGCGTTATTAAGCAGTACGTCGATGCGGAATGGTCGATAGGGGATTACGTATTAAGCGGTGGTGAGTTACCGGCAATGGTGCTTATTGACGCGGTTTCACGATTAATTCCCGGGGTGTTGGGACACCAGGATTCAGCGGCAGAAGACTCTTTTGCCAGCGGGTTACTGGACTGCCCTCACTATACTCGACCGGAAATTTATAATGAACAGCAAGTGCCGCCGGTTTTATTAAGCGGTGATCATGAAAAGATACGTCGCTGGCGTTTACAGCAGTCTTTGGGTAAAACCTGGCTGCAACGACCAGAGTTAATTCATAGCCTAGCTCTGACTGACGAGCAGGAAGCATTGTTGAACGAGTTTATCGCGCAGCAATCATCCAGCGAATAAAGTACAGTTTATCTAGGATAGGAGATACGAAAATGGCAAAAGTTAGCCAAAACATCATTAAGGCTCTTGAAGAAGAGCAGATGAAACAAGATTTACCTGAGTTTGCACCAGGTGACACTGTTGTTGTAAATGTAAAAGTAAAAGAGGGTAACCGCGAACGTCTTCAGGCGTTTGAAGGTGTTGTTATCCGTGTTCGTAATCGCGGTCTGCATTCAGCGTTCACTGTACGTAAAGTATCGAACGGTGAAGGTGTAGAGCGTACTTTCCAAACGCACAGCCCATTAGTTGACAGCATCAAAGTCAAACGTCGTGGTGCGGTACGTCGCGCGAAACTGTACTACTTGCGTGAGCGTTCTGGTAAGTCTGCACGTATCCGCGAGAAGCTGTCTTAAGCTTTTAGCAAAAAAACGAAATAGCAAAGAAAAACCCAGCCTTGTGCTGGGTTTTTTGTTAGTGTTTTAAAAATGAAAGAAGATATAGAAATACTGACGCAGATTTTGACTGAGAACCTCAATACGCAGACTCACTGGACTGAGCTTGAGCTTATAGAGCGGCTGCAGTCTCAGCCCTATGAATTTTTTGACAAGGGCGCCTTGCGGGACCCCTTAACTCTGTTTCAAACGCATTTTTTATTGTTTCATTGTTTGTATAAATTACGTGAGCGCTGGCGTGAGCAGAAAAAGTATGAGCTTTTTATTCATACATTAAATATTGAATGCCAGCCCTGGCACAAAGGAACTTCTGCTTTATCTGAAAATGACCCATTGGCAGAGTACTACCTGGACTTAAATCAATTAAGTAGCACATCGGGAGCCGATGTCGAGTCAATGCTTGATGATTTTTGGCAACGTATGGGGCATTCTTCTGTAACGGTAGACATGCCAGTCGCAGAAGCCTGGCAGTTGATGGAAGTTGAACCGCCGGCCAGTCACGCATTTATTAAAAAGCAGTATCGAAAGTTAGTGCATAAATACCACCCGGATAAAGGTGGGAGTGTCGCTAAGATGCAAAAGATTCAAAAGGCGTATCGCTGTATTATTGGTGTCATTAAAGAGGAACAAAGTAGCCACCCATGAGTCAAGAACCGGACAAAAGACTATCAGAACTGCGAAATGCCATTGATGCGGCTGATAATGAGTTAATTGAAATTATTGCGCGTAGAGCGAAGCTAACGGCCGAAGTTGGTGAGGTTAAACGCTCATTGAAGCAGCCGCTTTATGTACCGGAGAGAGAACGCTCTTTAGTGAAGGCTCGCAGAGTAAAAGCAAAACAAGCCGGTTTGTCTGAGGACTTAATTGAAGACGTCGTGCGCCGCATTATTCGTGAGTCATATCGCACGCAAACATCCCAGGCGGCAGCTACCTCCAGCCATCTTGAACGACCCGTTTTTGTGTTTGGTGGCGAGGGCGCTCTGGGGGCACGTTTGGTTACTCAGTTAAGGCAAACAGGCTATCGGGTCATAACGATAGATAAAAACAATGAGTGGCCAACAGAGGATGAATTAAGTCAGGCACAGTTAGTACTCATGAGTGTGCCTGTTAATAAGACTGCTGAACTGATAAGGCGCTTACCGCCGTTGCCCGATGATTGTGTCTTAGCCGATGTGACCAGCATTAAGGCTGCCCCTTTAAATGCAATGCTGGAGCAGCATGACGGACCGGTTGTTGGGTTACATCCCATGTTCGGGCCATCGGTGCAGAACCTGGCAAAACAATTGGTTGTTGTTACTCATGGCAGGCAGCGGCAGCATTATCAGTGGCTGTTAGACCAATTTATTAACTGGGGAGCGCATTTACACGAGGTTGATGCAAATAAGCACGACGATGCTATGGGCTGGATACAGGCTATGCGCCATTTAAGTACTTTCGCTTATGGCGTTCATCTGGCATCAGAGCGGGTAGACATTAAGGAACTGTTAGAACTCAGCTCACCTATTTATAGGATGGAACTGATGATGATAGGTCGTTTGTTTGCTCAGAACGCAGAACTCTATGCTGATATCATCGCCGCAAATAAATCGCAGTTTTCCTCAATTAGACGTTATTTGCGTCGGTTCTCCGAGATACTCGATGATATAGAAAATGGTAAGAAAGGAGACTTTGTTCTTCTTTTCGAAGAAGTTAGTCAATATTTTGGTGAATTTTCTAATCAATTTTTGCAGGAAAGTGAATCTTTGGTGCAACTGGCGGATGACCAAAGATTCAAACACGAATAATGTTTATGGCAGATATTCCGACATGAGTTCACTGAGTGCCTCCGGAGAAACAGGCTTATGCAGCGTGGCGTCCATTCCCGCCTCACGGCAAGCGCTCATTTCGCTGGCACTTTGGTGACTGGTAATAGCAATAATCGGTGTTGTTTTATGCTTTTCGGTCCGTCGCAAATGCTGACAGACTTCAGCACCGGACATATCGGGCATTTCATAGTCGAGAAAGATAAGCTCGGGTCCCTGTTCTGCGAGGTTTAAAGCTTCCTCTCCTGTCATTGCGACAAGCAGGTCAACTTCAAAGCTAGCCAGCATCGCTTTTAACACTTCGATACTGATAAAATCATCGTCAGCAATAAGAACTTTACGCATAGTCACTACCTATTTGCCATAATTAATTATACCCTAGCACTTAGCTGTTTATATTCCCAGTTATTTGGAGCTAACAATATGAAACAGAAAGGAAATTCTATTAAAGTATGGGACAGCTTTATCCGGGTGTTCCATGGCTTACTCATTGTTTTTCTGGGAGGGCTCTGGTGGACCGTCGAAAACGGCCGGATGGAGCTGCATAAAGATATTGGAGTGGCGCTGTTGGCTCTACTTGTGGTCAGAATAGGTTGGGGCATTTTCGGTAGTGAGAATGCGCGTTTTCATGTTTTTCTGAAATCGCCAGCCGCAATTTTAAAGCATTTGAGAAGGTTGTTCAGTGGTACTTATGAAGCCGAAAATACGCACAGCGTAGCCGGTGGATGGGCGGTTGTTTTAATGCTGGCGTTGTTGTTAAGCCAGGTGATGACGGGGCTATTTTCAACAGACGGGATTTTGTTTTCCGGTCCATTATCAAACTGGTTGTCATCTGATGGGCAAAAAGCAGTAACCAGCTGGCATAAGAGTCAGTTTGACGTCATATTAGTGGTAATTGCCATCCATATTCTGGCCGTGGTTTTTTACCGCTTTAAAGGGACGCCTCTTATTGCGTCAATGGTACACGGTTACCGCATAACCAAACAGCAAGCCCCTAACCTAAAACCCGGTTGGCAGGGCATGATATTAGCGGTTGCTGTTTGGCTCGTTTTAATGTTGTTGCTTTAATCAGTCTTTATAATTGTCGTGACAACCTTTACAGGTTTTCGCGGCATCCATAAATACAGGTTTAATTGAGTCAATTGAACCTTGCTGGCTAACTTCAGAGAGTTTTGCTGCGTATTCCTGTAAGTCGTTAGCGCGCTGCTGAAAGTCTTCCCAGTTGTCCCAAATTGCGGTCAGTGCATCGGAGTTGTCTCCGGGCATAGCACCTTCAACGGCGAAGCCGGACCATGGAATGCTGGACATTTTTTCAAAGTCGTCGGCACGGCGTTGGAAGAAGTCAGCATTGTATTCAACTTCGCCTTTAACCATGGCTGCCATAGCGGCAAAATTCTGTTGCATAACGGACAGGGCCTTTTGGCGGTACTCTACGGCTTTATCGCCGTCGTTAAAGGCGTTTTCATCGGCAGAAACGTTAAACGAAAGGCCCATAAAGCCTGCTATAGCCGTTATTAATAATTGTTTTTTCATCGAAAACACTCCGGTTTGTTGAGTTCACTGATCGTTAATAATACACGATCTGTCGGTTAATACTTGTCACCTCTATATATAACAAAGTAACTTGTCTTATGGGACAACCAGACTAAAAATAAGTCAAAATGGGGAACAATTCATGAAAAAAGTGCATCAGCTCAGTGCTTTGACGTTAGCAGTAACGTCTGTACTGACCGCTTCGGTTGCGGCTGATCAAACCTCCCGGACTAACGGGATGCGAGATAACACGCCGAGTCTGACCGCGATACAAAACGCAACAATCATAACCGAACCAGGGAAGTCTATTGAGAACGCGACTCTGGTTATAGAAAATGGCACCGTCCAGTCTATTGAGCGCAATAATCGTGCGCCGGCCGGTGCAAAAGTCATTGACGGAACTGGTTACACTATTTATCCAGGCTTTATCGACCCTTACGGAAGCTACGGTATAAAAGCCAGCGCCGAGCAAGAACGTTCGGATGCGCCAATTTATAATAATGAACGTGAAGGTGGTAATGCGGCCAATGACGCTATCCACTCACAAAAGCGTTGGTTTAGTGAGTTTAAAACGAACTCCGACGATGCGAAAAAGTGGGTTTCACAAGGTTTTACCAGTGTTCAGTCTGCAAATCTGGATGGTATTTTCCAGGGGCGTGCCGTAACGGTTTCGCTTGCTGATAAAATACCGAACGATGTCATTTATCAAAGCGAAGCAAAACATTTCGGTTCTTTTGACAAAGGTTCATCGCAGCAACAATACCCTTCGTCTTTAATGGGCAGCATTGCGTTGGTTAGACAGACGCTTTCAGATGCTAATTGGTACGAAAATTCTTACGGTAAACAATCACACAACCAACCGGTTGAATTTAATGCGGCTCTGGATTCGTTGACGGGCATTGAAAGTACCGGAATCGTTTTTAAAGTCAGTGACGAAAAATCACTATTGCGAGCTGATGATGTTCTTGACCAATTTGACGTTCCTTCCATTTATGTCGGTTCAGGCTATGAGTATTCTCGTCTGGAAGCTGTGAAAAACGCGGGTAGTGATTTGATTCTGCCGCTAAACTTTCCGGCTGCACCAGAAGTGGGTGACGTCGACGGCCATCTGGATGTCGATTTAGCCAAACTGCGTCATTGGGAGCGCGCACCTTCTAACCCGGCAATGTTAGCTGAAGCTGGTGTTAACTTTGCGTTGACTCTGCATGACCTGGAGAAATCGGAAAGCTTCTGGCCTAACCTGCGTAAAGCCGTTAAGCATGGTTTAAGTGAAGACGAAGCTCTAGCCGCTTTAACAACGGTCCCGGCAAAAATTGCAGGTGTCGAAGACAAAGTGGGTAAGCTGGCACAAGGCTATATGGCCGACTTTGTCATGGTAAAAGGCGATTTGTTCGAAGACGGTACCATTCAGTCGGTCTGGTTACAGGGTGAAGAAAACGAACTGGTATCCAGAGATAAAGTCGACTTTGTTGGCACTTACACTATCGACTGGAATGATCGCGATGTTGAAATCTCGATTAAGCCAGGTCCAGTGCTTACTGGTGAAGTGAACGTTGGTGAGCAGTCTAGTGGGTTGCGTAATGTTCAGTCGGGCACTGAGTCTTTATCCTTTGTTGCTGACCTGGACATAGAGCCTGCGGGTAGCTGGCGCTTTAAGCTAGTGCCTGAGGCACAGCAAACATTTGCTGTAACGGCGGTTTCTCCAGCGGGTGAAGAAGTCACCTTACAGGCGCAGATGGATGCACCTGAAGGTGCCACTGAAACTCCAGAAGAAGATAGCCAGGTTGAATACGTCAGTGAGCTGACTTTCCCTAATGTTGCTTATGGCCTGGATGGCTTGCCAGAGCGTCAGGATGTGCTTATTCGCAACGTAACTGTATGGACAGCCACTGATGATGGCATTTTGGAAGAGACGGATGTCTTGGTCCGAAACGGTGAGTTTGCGGCTATAGGCTATAACCTGTCGGCTCCTTCCGGCGTCACAGAAATTGACGGTGCAGGCATGCATTTAACTCCGGGCATCATCGATGAGCATTCGCACATTGCTATAGAAGGTGGTGTGAACGAAGGTTCCGAGGCTGTGACTTCGGAGGTCAGAATTGGTGACGTGGTTAACCCGGACGATATTCACATCTATCGCTCGTTGGCCGGTGGTACAACTATGGCGCAATTGCTTCATGGTTCAGCCAACCCAATTGGGGGCCAGGCGCAGGTTATTAAACTACGCTGGGGTACCGACGCCAATATCATGAAGTTTGATGCTGCACCGGAGTCGATTAAATTCGCATTAGGTGAGAACGTTAAGCAGAGTAACTGGGGCGACAATATGACGGTTCGCTACCCACAAACTCGACTGGGTGTTGAGACTATCATGCGCGATGCTTTCCAGGCTGCACTTGAGTACCAGCAGCGTAAACAAGCTTATGACCGTATGAGCCGTTCGGAGCGTAATAAGGTTTCTGCTCCACGTCCGGACTATCGCCTGGATACGCTATTGGAGATTTTAAACAGTGAACGCTTTGTTCATGCTCACTCTTACGTTGCTTCAGAAATTCTGATGTTAATGGAAGTGGCTGAGGATTTTGGCTTCACGCTGGATACCTTCACCCACATTCTTGAAGGCTACAAAGTTGCTGATGAAATGGCTGCACATGGTGCCAGCGGTTCAACTTTTGCTGACTGGTGGGCGTATAAGTTTGAAGTTTACGACGCTATTCCACATAACGCGTGTTTGATGAAAGAGCGTGGTGTATTAACCAGTATTAACTCGGACAGCAACGACTTGCAGCGCCGTTTGAATACTGAAGCAGCTAAGTCAGTTCGTTACTGCGGTATGGAGCCACACGAAGCGCTGAAAATGGTGACGATTAACCCGGCCAAACAGCTAAAAGTTGATAACTATGTCGGCTCTATCGAAAAAGGCAAGCACGCCGACTTTGTTTTATGGAGTCATTATCCTTTAAGTGCGTATGCCCGCGCAGAGCAGACTTGGATAAATGGTCGTAAGTTCTTTGACCGTGAGCTGGACAAGCAACGTCAGCAAGCCGTTAAAGAAGAGAAAAACGCACTTATCCAGAAAGTTTTAGCAGCAGGTGATGATGCTAAGCAGGGTGCTAAAGATGGTTATAAACCGGAACAGCCAACCTGGCACTGTGATACTGAGCATGATTTTTGGCTGGATCACTTTACCGGTAAAGGGCATCAGCACGGAGGACAACACTAATGAATAAACTACTTACCACTGTTAGTGCCGCATTAGTTAGTGCGCTGACGCTGAATAGTGCAATGGCACATGATGAAGTTCCGGGTGAAAAGCAGCAGGCTCCTGTTGTGCTTCAGGGAGGAACTCTGCACACGGTATCTAATGGCGTACTAACCGACTCAGACTTAGTTTTCGAGAATGGGAAAATTACCGCTATTGGTCGTGATGTCAGTATTCCTCAAGGTGCCGAGGTTATTGATATTTCAGGAAAACACGTTTATCCGGGCGTTATTGCAATGGATACAACAATTGGTTTGAATGAAATTGAAGCGGTACGTGCTACACGAGATGCTCGCGAAGTGGGTGACATTCACCCGGAAGTAGCAGGGCACATTGCGTTTAACGCCGACTCGGAAATTATACCGACCGTACGTTATCACGGCATTACTCATGCTCAGGTAGCGCCTGAAGGCTCGCTTGTGGCTGGTCAGTCGTCGTTAATGCACCTCGATGGCTGGAATTACCAGGATGCGCTGGTTGCCGGTGAGCTGGGCGTACACATTTCCTGGCCACGGACATACGTTGTTAATACCTGGTGGGAACGTCGCTCTGCCGAAGAGCAGCGCAAAGCCAATGAAGAAAATCGGCAGAAGCTGATGAAAGTATTTGCCGATGCTAAAGCTTACTACGACGCCAAGCAGGCTGATCGTGCTATTGATTTAGACCAGCGCTGGGAAGCTATGCTGGGACTGTTTGATGGCAGTAAAAAGCTGTATGTTCATGCTGATGACAAGCGTCAGTTGGAGCAGGCCATTGATACCGCTCAGGAATATGGGTTTGACTTGGTCTTGATGGGCGCCAGAGATGCCTGGCGTATAGCCGATAAGCTTGCTGAACTGAATGTTCCGGTTGTTTTTGGCTCTCCATATGGTCTGCCAGGTCGTGACGATGAAGGTTATGATCAAGACTTTTCATCACCGGCTCGACTTGCAGAAGCGGGAGTGAACTTTGCGATTTCTTACCCTGGCTATTGGGACGTGCGTAATTTGCCTTTTGCGGCTGGTAATGCAGTCGCATTTGGTCTGGATCAGCAACAAGCGCTCGCGGCAATCACATTGAAACCTGCAGAGATTCTTGGGGTTGCGGATAAGCTGGGCTCACTGGAAGTCGGAAAAAGTGCCTCACTTAGCGTATCGGAAGGTGACTTACTGGACCCTATTGGGCAAAAGTTAACGCACCTTTATATTGACGGACGCAAAGTGAGCTTAAGTAGCCGCCATACCGAACTCTACGAGAAGTATCGCCAGAAACCATCTGAATAAAGACAATGTTTTAGTTAGGCAAACAAAAAAGCCCCTGTCATTCATGACAGGGGCTTTTCATTTCAGACATCCTAACTTAGCTATTTAGCAAGCGCGCTATAAGAGCTCTTAGCGTTGCTGGTTCAAATGGCTTATCCGTCAGGGCATCAACGCCACTTTGCTTCACATTGGCTAGTTGAGGCTCATTGGCGCGGGCTGTAACCATGAGTACCGGTGTATGAGCATGTGCTGAGCTGTTACGAATGTATTGCGTTAGTTCGCTACCGTTCACTTGTGGCATATGAAAGTCGGTGACAATTAAATCAAACTGGTGTTCTGCCAGAATATCAATGGCCTGTTGTCCGTTTTCCGCTTCGACAAAGCTTTCAACACCAAGGTTTTCAAATACGCGGCGCAGAACATGCCGCGAGGTCATACTGTCGTCCACAATTAACACTCTTAAGTCTTCTATATCATAGAGCTCAAGGTGCAGTGGTTCCGGCTCCATCATATCCATGGTGGCGGTTATGGCGCGTTGCAGCTGGTCCGGCGTAAAAGGTTTGGGTAAAATGGCAATAATACCTGCTTGTTTGAACTGTTCGAGTTGATCCGCACGATGTTCAGATGACACCAACATAAAATGTAAGGTATCTTTTAAATCCTTAGCGTTAATAAACTGAATCAGCTCATGCGCGGTACCGTCGGAAAAATACATAGCACTGGTAACAATATCAGGTTGCCAACGAAGTATTCCTTCTTTGGCTTCTGCAATGGTTGAAGCGCCGCGGGTATGCTGAATACCTGCTTGATTCAGGTGTTGAGTAATGACTTTTCGTTGCACATCGGATGGTTCGATGAGCAAAATACGCAGTTCGTCGAAGGCTATAGCCATAATAAAATAACTAGGATTTATTGTGTCCGAAAGAGTAGGGTATTCAGCAGATAAACTCAATCAGAAAATCTGTGTTAAGCTCATTAAAAAAAGGGGGAAGTATGAGCGTTAGTCGCGATTTTTCAAATGATGGTAAGCAGTTAGTTATTGCCATAAAAGGTAAATTTGATTTTAGTCTGGTTCAGGAGTTTCGCCAGGCCTACAGTCATATTGGTGATTCCCAACCCACGGTTATTATTGATTTGAGGGAAACGGATTATTTAGACAGTTCTGCGCTGGGCATGTTGCTTAATATGCGTAAATCTTTAGGTAGTAGTGTCAAAGGTATTCAGCTAGTGAATGCGAAGCCTGACGTACGCCGTATTCTCGATATTTCACGCTTTGATAAGATGTTTGTTATCGCTTAATGAAGGTTTTAATTGTTGATGACCAACCCGCAAACCAAGTCATGTTAAGCGGGTTAATTAAGCGTTTTGGTCATCAGGTAAGGTGCGCTTCAAACGGCATTGAGGCAATAGATGTTTTTTCTGATCTGGAGCCGGACGTCGTGTTGCTGGACGTTATGATGCCTATTATGGATGGGTTTGAAACCGCACCCTGTTTAAAGGCTTTGAGTGGCGATGTTCATTTACCTATTTTATTTATTACCGCTCTGGATGATCAGGAAACCTTGCTGAAGTGTCTGGAAGCAGGTGGCGATGACTTCATTAGCGTGCCTTTCGAACCCGTGGTATTGCAGGCTAAGCTGAACGCTCACGCACGGGTTCGTGAACTCAGTCATTCATTAAAAGGAAAAAATGAAGCGCTGGCTTATCACTCAAACCGTATGGAGCGCGAGCAAAATGTTGTCAGTCATATGCTGGCGAATGCTTTGCAGGAAAATGAAACACAATATCCTTTCCTGAAAACCTATCTGGCGCCTGCCAGCGAGTTCAATGGCGACTTAGTTCTGACTAAAGCCGGGCCCTTAGGCAACTTCTACCTTTTTGTTGGTGACTTTACCGGGCACGGATTGGCACCGGCTACAGGGGCTCTTCCCGTTTCTCAAACCTTTTTTGATTTGGCTGATAAAGGCCTTTCAATAGCCAATATGGTTGAAGAGTTTAACCGTAAGCTGGTTAAACTCTTACCTGACGATATGTTTTGTGCTGCCTTCGTTGCGGAGTTATCGGCAAATGGGGAGCGCCTTACCTATTGGAACGGCGGGATTCCCGACGCTCTTTTGATTAATGAAGCTGGTCAGGTTGAAAACCGTTTGGTGCCGGAACATATGGCGTTAGGTATTTTGCCTCCTGAAGAATTTAGCAGTCAGGTCAGCCACTGCTTTATTGGGAAGGGCACCCGTCTTATTACTTATACGGATGGTGTTGTCGAAATGACAAACCAGGACGATCAAAGGTTGACTGAGGATGGGTTTGAAGAATTATTGCGGCGCTATGCGCGCAAACGCGATTTTGAGGGGCTGGTAACGGCTTTACAAAAGTTCCAGCAAGGTCAGGAGCAGTTTGATGATGTTTCATTGGTGTGCCTGGATTGTGCGCCAACAAATTTGGCAGTCATAAGACCTGATACAAATGTGACGCATCTGCCTTTTCGGTTGGTAGTCTATTTAAAAGAAGATGAAATTAGAGGGCGCGATCCAATTATTAAGCTGGTCGATTCGTTGAGCCATCTGGAAGGTATCCGGGCACATAAAACAACTTTATACTTATTGCTGGCCGAAGCCTTCAATAACACTCTGGAGCACAGTTTTCTTCAACTTGACTCTGAAATAAAACAGACAGGTCAGGGCTTTGATGAGTACTACCGGGCGCGTGAAGAGCGACTGGCAGAGTTGGAAGGAGTAGAGATAGAAATTGATATCGAGTATCGGCCAAAGAGCAGCCTGTTGTCTTTTAGCCTGTCCTCTAACAGCGAAAACGGTTTCAATGAATCTGTAAATGATACAGAAGAAGATGAGTCGCTGGCTTTCGGACGAGGATTACAGCTTATCAGGAACTTTTCGAGTCACGTCGAGTGGCGCGACAATGGGCGCTGCTTGTATATTGAATATGATCTTAGCCTCCCGAGCGCTTGACCTTGTAACCCTCTTTTTTCAACCAGCTTTCAATACTGTCCCTTTGGTCGCCCTGTAACTCAATTTCATACTCTTTAACTGCGCCACCAACACCGCAAAGCTGTTTTAATTTTTTTGCGATGCTTTTTAATTCTGCCTGGGGTTTGTTCAGTCCGTTGACAATAGTCACCCCTTTGCCTTTACGACCTTTAGTTTCCCGTCGCAGGCGCACAATACCGTCGCCTTCTGGAACACTTTCGGGTTCTGGTTCCGGATCAATTCGGCCTGAATCTGTTGAATATACTACTTGGCTTAATTGGTCTTTCCAGTCTGGCATGCCATTTACCACTTCTTCTTCGGTTGAAACAGTTCTTCTAAATCGTCTTCTTTTTTGTGTCTTTCTTTGTCTCGTGCGTGAGCATCTTTCAGTTCCTGAGCTATTTGCTCCAGCGCCTGTTTTATTGATTGCTGCCGCGAGGTTGTGTAATCATCACTGAAGTTCTGGTCTTCAATGGTGCGTAAAGCCTTCTCATAATACTGACGAGCAGAGCCCAACATTTGACTTTCATAGGCGTGGCGGCCTCTACGTATAAGAGTTTCAATACTGATTTTTAACTGCAACTTGGTTAAACGCTGATCTTCGACACTAAAGACATTGCTGTCAACTCGGCCCCGGGAATGCTCACTTCTCAGTGTTGCTCTTAAGCGTTTGAGCCCGTTTATCATGGCAATAATTTGCTTATTGTTTTGCGGAATCTCAAAGTCCTCACTAATAAGAGAGGTATCGTTGCGGTCGACGCTTTGAATGCGCTCTTCGTAATCCTTTATCCGTGCCTGGTAGTCCTTTGACGGGGACACGCTGTTCATATTCTTGAGCACTTCATAAGCGCGACTATTTAACACCGCCAGCATCGACTTACCAATAGGGAAAAAGCTCGACATGTGGATGAGGTCTTCGATTTGCTCAAGCGAGCTTCTCAAACGCGCCATTTTCTTGCGCCGTTCCAGCTCCAAACGTTGCTTATGTTGCTGCACCGCACCGACAACAATTGCCAGTATTATCAGTAATATAATCAGTGCGATAACAATGGTGTAAATCATATTACGCTCATTAGGTTATTATTGTTCTCAGGGTAATGTTAAAGAGAAAACACCACCACCTAAGTGTCCATTATTTTTTAGTTCGATAAAACCTTTTTTATCATTTCGTTCATGTGCATTTGCGATTAACTGCGCAAAGTAGAGCCCAAGGCCGGTTCGTGCCTGTTGAACCTTTAACTCTTGCATGAGCATAGCGGCATTTTTGAGCATAACAGGGGGAAAGCCATCCCCGTTGTCATGAACTCTGATTTGGCAGCCACCGTCATTTTTTGTTTGTACTTCAATAAAGAGTTTATCGGCGGTATAACGCATTGCATTAATGATGATGTCATTAAGCAAATTACAAATCAGGTCTCTGTCGAACCATGCTACAGCGCTCTCATCAATTTCTGTACTGACAGTAATACCGCGTTGCTCAAGGTACAGTTCGTTGTTTAATAATAGCTCTTCGACCAGCTCATCCAGATGATGTTGGTCGATATTTAATGGCAGCGCGTCGTTATTTTCACGATAGAGAGTCAACATCTGCATTAAACTGGAGTTGATGCGCTGAGCTTCGTAATGGACTTTTGCCATTTTTTCTGTTGCACTGCTGTCAGTGACCTGTTCAGATACTTCTTCTATCATTTGAATAAGTAAACACAATGAGTTTTTCATGTCGTGCACAGAGGACGCCAGTACGGTTGAAAAATCAAATGTGGGCTGAGTCATAGAAGGCAGTTCCTGCAATTTTGACAAATACCGTTGCTATCCGTTCTTTATTTGTCATAGTTATTAAGATTGTTATAGTATTTTCTTATATCACATTTCGCAAACAGAGTGGCACGTTCCTCAATGAAATTACAGCAGTTACGCTACATTGTTGAAGTAATGAATCACAACCTGAATGTTTCCGCTACGGCTGAAAGCTTATTTACGTCGCAGCCGGGAATCAGTAAACAGGTGAGAATGCTGGAAGATGAGCTGGGCGTGCAGATATTTGGCCGGACAGGAAAGCATTTAACCCATGTAACACCTGCTGGTAAAGACATTATCTCGGTTGCACAACAAGTTCTGGATAGCGTTCAGTCAATAAAAACCGTTGCAGCTGAGCATACCTTGCCAGATCAGGGGAAACTCAATATTGCGACAACTCATACTCAGGCTCGTTATGCATTACCTGACGTTATTGAACGTTTTATTCAGCATTACCCTAAAGTGTCGCTGCATATGCATCAGGGGTCACCTGAACAAATTAGTGAAGCAGCAGCAAAGGGGCGAGCTGATTTTGCTATCGCCACTGAAGCATTGCACTTATATCATGATCTGATCATGCTGCCCTGTTATCACTGGAATCGTTCTATTGTGGTACCAAAATCGCACCCGCTTACGCAGCTCAGCAAAATAAGTATTGATGATATTGCTCAATTCCCGTTAGTGACTTACGTGCATGGTTTTACCGGTCGTTCTGAACTTGATAAAGCTTTCGCCGAGGCCGGGCATGAACCTAAAATTGTTTTTACGGCAACCGACGCTGATGTCATAAAAACTTACGTGCGGATGGGGTTAGGAATTGGTGTATTAGCGAGTATGGCTTATGACCCTAAAGTTGATACGGATCTTGTTGCGATACCGGCTGAACATCTGTTTGCGCACAGCACGACGAAGATAGGTTTCCGCCGAGGTACGTTTTTACGCACTTACATGTATGACTTTATAGAGAATTTTGCACCGCACCTAACCAGGGAGCAGGTACAAAAAGCGACGCAACTGAAAACTCAGGAAGAAATTGATAAGTTGTTTGAGAACTGCTCATTGCCGATGCGTTAAGCACCGGCAATGATTTGAGTCGTTAACATTCAATAATATTGACTGCCAAGCCGCCGCGAGCGGTTTCTTTGTATTTGGTTTTCATATCGTTTCCAGTGTCCCACATGGTTTTAATCACTTTATCCAGAGACACTTTATGGTCGCCTTCGCCTCTCATGGCTAAGCGGGCAGCGTTAATGGCTTTAACAGAACCCATTGCGTTTCGTTCAATACAGGGTACTTGTACTAAACCGCCCACAGGGTCACAAGTTAAGCCAAGGTTATGTTCCATACCAATCTCTGCCGCATTTTCGACTC
Source organism: Idiomarina sp. ST10R2A5 (assembly GCF_051842325.1). NCBI lineage: Bacteria > Pseudomonadati > Pseudomonadota > Gammaproteobacteria > Alteromonadales > Idiomarinaceae > Idiomarina > Idiomarina sp. ST10R2A5. Next base: position 64,205 of record NZ_JBNIEX010000009.1, read on the forward strand.
TGGATGGATCACCGCCCATAAATTCGGCCAGCGCACCTGCGGCCATTGAACAGGCAACACCGACTTCACCCTGACAGCCGACTTCAGCGCCAGAAATAGAAGCGTTTTTCTTATACAGAATGCCGATAGCAGCTGAGGTCAGCAGAAAGCGCACAACGGCATCTTCGTCCAGAGTTTCTATAAACCTGTCAGCGTAACTCATTACTGCCGGTATAATACCTGCGGCACCGTTGGTAGGGGCTGTGACTATACGACCACCCGCAGCGTTTTCTTCATTAACGGCTAATGCGTATAAATCTACCCAATCCATTACTTGCATAGCATCGCTGGATTTTTCTTTCTTCAGGCGTTGATATAAAGATGACGCGCGACGACGCACTTTGAGACCGCCGGGAAGAATGCCTTCGGTGGTAATACCGTTTTTGATGCTTTCCTGCATTGTGCGCCAGATTTTCATTAAACCGGCACGAATATCTTCTTCACTACGAAAGGCCTTTTCGTTGGCCATCATTAATGAACTCATGCGCATACCATGTTCTTTGCAATGCGCCAGAAGGTCAGCGGCACTGTCAAAGGGATATGGAATAGGTTTGGCGGACTGTTCTATTGCTTCTTCCAAAGTCTCGTCAAAATCCTCGTCGCGAACGATGAAGCCACCACCAATAGAGTAGTAAAGATCGCTATAGATTATCTCACCGTCTTTCAACAGCTTGAGCTCCATGGCGTTAGCGTGTTTCGGCATGGTTTTGCGGCGGTGAAAGGTAATAGCACCTTCACTCGGGAAGGAAACTTCCTTCTCACCTAATAAATTCAAAGTTTCGGTCTTACGCGTTTGTTCCAGAAAGTCCTCAACACTGTCAGTGTCGACGCTTTCAGGAGTTTCGCCGGCAAGTCCAAGAATAACGGCTTTGCCCGTACCGTGACCTTTACCGGTTTGACCAAGCGAGCCGAACAATTCGACTTTTATTCCGTCTGCGTTGTCGAGATGCCCGGCTTCTTTTGCCATATGTAAAAAGTCATAGGCTGCTTTCATTGGTCCTACCGTATGAGAACTGGAAGGACCAATACCAATTTTATAGATATCAAAAACGCTAATCATAGTTATCCTTACCTGTCGCGCATGCTCGTTCTGATTATTATAGTATTGTCGCATGATTCATGTGGGGGGAAGCAAGTTTTAAACAAAAATAAGTGGTCAGTTCAGTGGTCTGAAATGATTTTTCCCGTCGGGTTGTAATTGTTCTGACAATTCGCGCAAGATCCCGGCGGTTGCGCCCCAAATATTTCGATGCTGCCAGGGGATGAAATACACCCGGTCGTAGATAAACTTACGAATACGGTAAACGTAGTGGTTTCCATGATCGAGAATATCAGCCAGTGGTACTTCAAAAATCTCTGCGACTTCACTTTCCTCGGCAACCAAGGGCTGTTGTGGCGAGACAAAAGCCACATAAGGGCGGATCATAAAATACGATAAGACCGGGTAGTCGTGTAAACGCCCTATGACTTCGACCTGACTGCGGGGCAGGCCAATTTCTTCTTCGGTTTCGCGCAAGGCAGTATCCAGCAGGTCAGTATCAGTATCGTCAAACCGGCCACCAGGAAAACTGATTTGACCCGCATGCTTGCGCAGTTTGGTGGAACGCCTGGTGAGTATGAGTGATAGTCCGTGTGGTCGCTCAATAATTGGGATTAACACCGCTGCCGGACGCAAACGCTTACGCAACGGCTCATCAATTCTGCGCTCAACCGGGGGGGATGGGTAAAGGCTAAAGCGACGAATAAAGTCTGCGCGGGTGTTAATCGTCATGATGCTAATACCGGCAGGATGCGTGACACTTTGTCCTTAGTCTCCTGATACTCCTCAGAGGCCGTTGAGTCCGCGACCAGACCTCCGCCGGCCCAGCAGTAAAGCTGACCGTCTTCGGCGAGCAGTGTACGAATGGTAATGCTGGTGTCACTGCGCCCGTGCTGAGAAAAATACCCCATACTACCGCAGTAAATATTACGACGGTGTGGCTCTAGTTCTTCAATGATCTGCATGGCCCTAATTTTAGGGGCTCCGGTAATAGAACCGCCGGGGAAAGCGCCGTTGAACAGGCTCAATGCGGTGCGGCCGGGTTGCAGTTTGCCAATAACCGTTGATACCAGGTGGTGAACCGCAGGAAAGCTCTCTATGGCAAATAAGCTAGGGGTTTTAATGCTGCCCGGCTCACAGTTTTTACTGAGATCATTACGCAGCAAATCCACAATCATCAGGTTTTCTGCCCGGTCTTTTTCTGAGGTTAACAGAGCCTGCTGACTGGCCTGATCCTTGCGCGTATCGTCAAACCGCGGACGCGTACCTTTAATGGGTTTTGTTTCTACCTGACCCTTGGCATCGGTGAGCAAAAAGCGTTCGGGCGACAGGCTCAGAATAGCGCTGCCGGGAAGTCGCATAAAAGCAGAAAATGGTGCTGAATTCGCTTGCCGTAACTTCAGGTAAGCCGACCATTCACTGCCTTGATAGCTGGCTGAATAGCGCTGTGCTAAATTGATCTGATAGGCATCACCAGCCAGCAGATAGTTTTGTACCGCGTTAAATTTCCCGGTGTACTGCTGCTCGCTCATGTTACTTTGCCAGTCGCTGACTAATTGAAAGGCTGCAGCCTTCTTAGGCTTCGTTGTCTGGTTCCAAAACTCGGTGAGCTCTTCTAACTGATCGACTGGCGCAACTAGCCATACCCTGTCGTTCTTCCGGTCGATAATCAACGCCTGGCTGTAATAGGCCAGTACCGCATCGGGAGACTGGTAGGTATCCGCATTAAACTCAGGAATGACTTCCAGTGAACGGCCATGGTCATAGCCAACAGCACCGGCAAAGCCACCCTGAAAAGGCAGTTCAGCAGGCCCGGAATAATGACCGGATAACTGGTTCAATTGCTCGGCATAATGACAAAGCTCGGCTGCCGACTCGGGAGCGGGGGGAAGTTTTGACGACTTGTCTGTTGATACTTTCAGTTTGCCTGCTTTACAGCTTAAAACCAGTTCTGGCTGCCGGAAGATAATATCGTAGGCACAGTTTTCATGGCTTTGTGCAGCAGAGTCCAACAACAGTGCATAGCTTTCATGTTGACAGCGCTGAAATAACTCAATAGCTGAGGCCTGGCAATTAAGTTTTATCGCACAGAGATCTGGAAAAACACTCACATCATGCTCGCAATTCAGGCTGGTTACTCATTACCAATATACTACCACAGCAAATATTCGCCGTTCAGTGGCACTGGTCAGTTGTTAGTGAAAACGCTATTATAGCGCCACGCAAAAGTTAACCAAGAGGCAGTTCCATGACCACCATTCGTCAGGCCGATTTTATTGACAGTATTGCCGATGCGTTGCAGTACATTTCTTATTATCACCCACTGGATTTTATTAAAGCACTGGATGAGGCATACCAGCGTGAAGAGAGCGAAGCGGCAAAAAATGCCATTGCTCAGGTACTGACTAACTCGCGTATGTCTGCACAAGGGCACCGTCCAATTTGTCAGGACACCGGTATTGTCACCTGTTTTGTGAAAGTGGGCATGGGTGTGCAGTGGGATAAGACCGACCTGACGGTTCAGCAAATGGTGGATGAAGGTACTCGTCGAGCCTACAACAACCCGGACAACCCGCTGCGTGCTTCTATTGTGGCAGACCCCGCGGGCGCGCGTAAAAACACCGGAGATAACACTCCGGCCGTGGTGCATATTGATATGGTACCGGGCAGTGAAATTGAAGTAATGATTGCCGCAAAAGGTGGTGGCTCAGAGAATAAATCCAAAATGGCCATGTTAAACCCAAGTGACTCGATTGCGGACTGGGTTGTAGAAACCTTACCGAAAATGGGCGCTGGCTGGTGTCCGCCGGGTATGCTCGGTATTGGTATTGGCGGTACAGCTGAAAAGTCTGCGGTATTGGCAAAAGAATCCTTAATGGAGTCTGTCGACATTCATGAGCTTATTGAGCGTGGCCCGCAGAATGCCGAAGAAGAGCTGCGTTTAGAAATTTTTAACCGCGTTAACGCGTTAGGTATTGGTGCTCAGGGCTTGGGTGGTTTAACAACGGTGCTGGACGTGAAGATTAAGTCACTACCAACCCACGCAGCCTCTAAGCCTGTCACTTTAATTCCGAACTGTGCAGCCACCCGTCACGTTCACTTTACGTTAGACGGCAGCGGGGCAGCAGATTTAACTCCTCCTAAATTAGAAGACTGGCCGGATGTGACGTTTGAGCTAGGCGATGATGCTCGTCGGGTGAACCTGGATGAAGTAACTAAAGAAGACATTCAGGACTGGAAAATGGGTGAAACTGTGCTCTTGTCCGGTAAGTTACTCACTGGTCGCGATGCCGCTCACAAGCGCATTAAAGGCATGCTGGATAACGGCGAAAAACTACCGGTTGATTTCAACAACCGCTTTATTTACTACGTAGGGCCAGTAGATCCTGTGGGTGATGAAGTTGTTGGTCCGGCAGGTCCTACAACCTCAACTCGTATGGATAAATTTACTGACCAGATGCTGGAAGAAGCCGGCATTATCGGCATGGTCGGTAAAGCAGAGCGTGGCCCTGAAGCCGTAGAAAGTATTCGTAAGCACAAAGCCGTTTATCTTATGGCCGTTGGCGGCGCGGCTTATTTGGTGGCTAAAGCCATTAAGAAGTCTCGTGTCGTAGCCTTTGAAGATTTAGGTATGGAAGCCATTTACGAGTTTGAAGTGGAAGACATGCCGGTCACTGTGGCTGTGGATAGTGACGGTCAAAACGCGCATACTCAAGGCCCAGCAATTTGGAAAGCGAAAATTGCCGACCTTAATGAAAAATTAGGAGCTTAATGATGTCGCTGGCACTGTGGCAATGGATGGCAATAATTGGAGTGCCGGTTGTGACTGTAATTGCGGCGTTGTTGTTGCTTTGGCAACAGCAGCGCCGTTTGCGTTTACAGGCAGAGCAGCAAAATACGGCACTGGAACAGGACTCGGATATTCTTCGTGAGCGCGTTGATGAGCTTCAGCGTGAAGTGTATGAAAAAGACAGTCGTTTGCGCGAAACGCTGGCCAGAGCTGAGCATGAGCAGAAAACCGCAGAAGAGAAGCTGAACTTATTAAAAGTCAGTGAAGAACGTCTGACCCAACAGTTTGAAAACCTTGCAAATCGTATTTTCGATGAAAAGTCGAAAGGACTGCAACAGCATCATCAACAGTCCTTGCAGGCTACGCTGGAGCCTTTCAAACAACAAATTGATGCGTTTAAAAAGCAAATTACTCAGCAGTATACTGACGAAACCAAAGAGCGCTCTGCTTTAAAAAATGAGGTTATGTCGCTTAAGGATTTGAATCGCCAAATGGCGTCTGAAGCTGAAGCATTAACCCGGGCATTAAAGGGCGACACCAAGCAACAGGGTAACTGGGGCGAAGTGGTACTGGAGCGTATTCTGGAGCAGTCCGGTCTGCGTGAAGGGCACGAGTATCAGACACAAGCACATCACCGCGACGAAGACGGTAAGTCGTTCAAGCCAGATGTAATTGTGCATTTGCCGAATAAAAAAGACGTAGTTATCGACTCAAAAGTTAGTTTGTCGGCTTATGAGCGGTATTTTAATTCTGACGATGATGCAGACCGCGAACGGGCGTTAAATGAGCATGTTCAGTCGCTGAAGCAACACATAAAACAGTTGGGTAAAAAGAGCTACCATCAACTGGAAGGGTTGCGAACGCTGGACTATGTGTTGATGTTTATTCCGATTGAACCGGCATTTTTGCTTGCAGTTGATCGTGATCCTGAGCTTATTCGGCTGGCGCTGGACAACCAGATTATGCTGGTCAGCCCGACCAACTTATTGGTTGCGTTGCGTACGGTTCACAATATCTGGCAGTACGAGTATCAGAACCAGAATGCTGAAAAAATAGCGACCGATGCGGCACGTTTGTACGACAAGTTTGTGGGCTTTGTTGAAGATTTAGAGAAAATCGGTAACGGCTTACAAACGTTGGATAACCGTTATCAGGAAGCTATGAAGAAGCTGAGTACCGGGCGCGGTAACCTCATTGGCCGAGTGGATAAATTCCGTCAGATGGGTGTGCAAACGAATAAGCGATTAAATCCGGATTACCTCGACTCCGAAGAAACCTCTCCGGAAGGTATTGAATCCGATGGTGGAGATAAGAAAAACGACTGAGCCAACGCTCAGTCGTTTACTTTTATCAACTTAATGCACTGCGACGATAATGATCAACCCACAATGAGGTCGCGCCACAAACCGCCAGCGGCATGATAATTAAATTAATCAGTGGGATCATGGTCAGTACGGTGACACCGAAACCAAACCCCAGTGTTTTACCGCGGCGTTTATGCAACTCGGAACGCATCCTCGGGAAGGACAGTTTGTGATTATCGAACGGGTAATCAAGGTACTGTATCGACATCATCCAGCAAACAAAGATATACCAAAGCACCTGCCCGATAACTGGAATAATAAGCGACAACAGAAAAAAACCAAGCGCTCGGGGAATGTAATACATGAGTTTCTGCATTTCCCGTTTTAAAGTTCTTGGAATGTCTTTAAACAGACCTAAGAATCCCTCGTCGCCTAAGCTCTCGCTGCTTTCATAGCGCTCTACTTTTTCTGCCAGAAGCCCGTTAAAAGGGGCCGCAATTAAATGCATGATGGTACTAAAAATAAACGAGAAGAGCGCAATAATGGTAATAACTGCAAGTGGCCATAAAAGAAATTCCAACCATTGGAAAAAGTCGGGCAGCCAACTCATAAAGCGATTCAACCAATAGTCGACTTGGCTATACAGCCAGCTGAAAGCAAGCGAGAACAGGATAAGGTTGGTCAGAATAGGTACTACGACGTAACGACGAAGGCCCTTAGTTCGGATAAGTTGTAACCCTCGACCTATGTAAGCAAGTCCAGAATCGCTGTAGGCTGCTTTTTGCATGAAAACTCCAGAGGTTTAAATTTGCTTATTATAATAAGGCAATACAGTGGCAATGTGAGGGCTAAATTGTTACAAATGGCTACCGGATCTGCTAGAGTCTTGTGATAATAAACTGTCGTGCTAATAACGAATAAAAACAACTGAATGCGCCTAAAACACATCAAACTGGTTGGTTTTAAATCTTTTGTGGATCCAACCAAAGTTCCTTTCCCTGACCAAATGACCTGCGTCGTCGGTCCGAACGGCTGTGGCAAATCCAATGTGATTGATGCCGTGCGCTGGGTGCTGGGTGAAAGTTCAGCCAAAAACCTGCGTGGCGATGCCATGAGTGATGTGATTTTTAATGGCTCCAGTGCCCGTAAACCGGTTTCTCAGGCCAGTGTTGAACTGGTATTCGATAACAGTTCGGGACGTATTCAGGGTGAGTACGCGGCATTCAATGAAATTTCAGTTAAGCGTCTGGTGACCCGCGACGGCCAGTCGAACTATTTTTTGAACGGCAGCCGTTGCCGACGCCGTGATATTACCGACTTATTTCTGGGAACCGGGCTGGGTCCGCGAAGTTACGCCATTATTGAACAAGGCATGATTTCCCGCCTGATTGAATCACGTCCGCAGGAACTGAGGGTGTTTATTGAAGAAGCCGCAGGCATTTCAAAATACAAGGAACGTCGTAAAGAAACCGAAAACCGGATGCTGCATACACGCGAGAACCTTGAACGCCTGAGTGACGTTCGCGAAGAGCTCGGTCAACAGCTCGAGAAGCTGGAGCGTCAGGCAGCTGCTGCCATTCGTTATAAAGAACTGAAAGCCAGTGAGCGTAGATTTAAAGGTGAACTGCAGGCCCTGCGCTGGCTGAAATTGGATAATCAACGACAGCAGTTGCAGGCGCAGTACGCAGAGCAGCAAACGGAGCTTGAACGCTGGCAGGCACAGCAAAGTGGTGATGAGCTGGGTGCCATTGAGCTGAAAGAGCAGGCAGAAGAAGCGCGCGATAAGGTTGAGCAGTCGCAGGAAAAGATGTTCTCGGTGGGTAATGAAATAACCCGTATTGAACAAACACTGAAGCACCAGAAAGAGTTAAAAGAGCAGCGCAGCCAGCGGCAGCAGCAGTTAAATGAAGAAATAGAGCAGCTTAACGAGCAACTGGCGGATGATCGCCTGCAAAGAGAGCAACTGGAAGAGCAGAAACTGATGCTGGAGCCTCAGCTGGAGCAGGTTGAGGAACAGCTAGAAAGGGTATCAGAACAGTCTCAACAAGCTAATGAGCAATGGCGGCAATGGCAGCAACAACAAAGACAACAGCAACAGCAGCAACGCGATGTTGAAAAACAGCGACAGCAGGCGCAACTGAAGCTGCAAGAGCTCAAACAAGGCCAGCAATATGCGTTGCAACAAGTCGAGCAACTTCAAAGCCAGCAACAAGAGTTGCAGCAACAGGAACAAGCATTATCTGTTGACGAGAACGAACAGGCTCTGGTGGAGTTAAAGGGTGAGCTGGAGCAGGAAGAAACTCGGTATCAGCACAGTAAAGACCAACTGCAGAAACTTCAGCAAGCGTTTAAAGAACAACAGGAACAACATCGACAGACTCAACAGCAACAAGATAAAGCTCAGGCTCAGTTAACCGCCATTGAGCAATTGCTGGAAGGGAAACAAAATAACGACAGTCGCAGTGAAAAATGGATACAGGAGAAGTACCCGGAAAGCTTGAAGGTCAGGGAATTACTGCAGGTTGAAAGTGGCTGGGAAATGGCGGTTGAACAGCTGGCTTATGACTGGTTGGATGCCGTGGTTCTGGAGCAAGCTCCGGAAGAGACACAAGCAGTTTCCGGTGTGAAGTTGATTTGGCCTGCAAGCGCACAAGAGCCCGAGAGCTGGTCGCTGGCTAATAAAGTCAAAGGTCAACTGCGTTATTGGGCGCCGTTGCAGCAGTGCCTGGCAATTGAGCAGGAAGCAAGTGCCAGACAGCAGTTGCAACAGAGTGAGGCAAGTTTTGCCGTGTCGAAAGCCGGTAACTGGTACTGGCAGGACGGCTTTATTGCGGCTCGTGTTGACGAGGATAATAGTGTCCTTCACCTGCAGACACAGAGTCAGAAGTTACTAAAACAATTGGAGTCGCTGGCAGCTAAGTTGTCTGAAAGTGAAGCGCAGCTGGAACAGACTCAGATGAAAGCTGAGCAGGCACAAGAGCGACTGGAGCAGGTTCAGGAGCAGGTTCAGCAGACTCGTAACCAGCAGGGTAAAGTCGAAGAGCGATTGCAGTGGAATATGCAGCAGGCTGAGCAAATACAGCAGCAATTAGCGAACGTGCAAGACAAGCAGCAAGTGCAACAACTGCATGCTGAAAGTTCGGCAGAGCAGCAACAGCAGATTGAAATGCAGCTGGAAGAGTTTGAATCGATGCTGGAACAAACTGAGCAGGTTGATGAAGACTTTGGCGAACAATTGGAATCTAAAGTTCGTGCCGAAGATGAACAGTTGCAGCAACTGCGCAGTCAACAGCAACAGATGACACTGCAACAGCAGAATTTACAGGCTCAGGCCGCGCAGTTGCAGAAGTTACTGCAACGCAGTGAACAACGCTACCAGCAACTTCTGCAGGAACGCAGTGAGCAACAGGCTGCAGACACAGATGAGAATCAAGATGCACTCGATGAGCGGTTGACGGAGTTACTGGATAAGCGCGGTGAAGTTGCGGAACAATTGCAGGAGCAACGCCAGCAATTGTCGCGGTTAGAACATGACTTGCAACAAATAACTCAGGGACAGAGTGCAATTCAAAGCAAAATAGGTCAGGCCAAAGAGGCGATGCAAACCACTGAAATTGAGCAGGTTAAGCTTCAGGAACGCAGTCAGGCCGTGCTTGAAACTCTGGCTGAGACAGGTCTTACTTTGAAAAGTATATTGGAAGAGCTGTCCTCTGAAGCTGACGAAAAGCAGTGGCAACAAGATCTGGAATCAATACAGAGTAAGATAAAACGACTCGGTGCGATAAACTTAGCGGCAATTGATGAAGCCGAAGCGCAAAGAGAGCGTAAACAGTATCTCGACCAGCAGGTGGATGATCTATCATCGGCGTTAGAGACTCTGGAAGCTGCTATCCGTAAGATTGACAAAGAAACGCGTCACCGGTTTAAAACAACCTTTGATGCAATAAACCATGATTTACAAATTTTGTTTCCTAAAGTTTTTGGTGGTGGTAGTGCTACGCTGGAACTTACCGATGATGACTTACTGGAAACAGGCGTTACTATCATGGCACGGCCACCGGGTAAGAAAAACAGTACAATTCATTTGCTGAGCGGTGGAGAAAAGGCGCTGACCGCATTATCATTGGTGTTCGCGATATTTCGCTTGAATCCGGCACCCTTTTGCTTGCTAGATGAGGTTGATGCACCGCTAGATGACGCTAATGTGGGTCGCTTTTGTCGCCTGGTCAGTGAAATGTCGGAATCGGTACAATTTATTTATATTAGTCACAATAAGGTGGCTATGGAAATGGCAACTCACCTGGCTGGGGTCACCATGCAAGAAGCGGGTGTCTCGCGGTTAGTAGCCGTTGATGTGGAACAGGCTGTGGCGATGACAGACGCTGGTTAAAACAGGCTTTATGGAGCGAAAATGGGCAGTTTACAAATTACCCTTAGTATTCTTGGGATTCTGGCAATAGCCGGCATTGTTGCACATGGCGTCTGGAAAATACGTAAAGGCAATGCGCAACAGCGTCAACGTGAACAACGCGTCGCTGAAAATAGGCAACAACAGTCGTCAGCTTTTGATGACGACGGTATAGGCGAAGTACGTGTCGTTAAACATAAGGCGGAAGAAGCGGCAGAAGCCAAAGAGTCTGTTGCGCCTGAACTAAGCTCTTCGACCTCAGAGAAAGAGGACGACAACGAGCATATTGAACAAATGTCGATGGATTTAGATCGTGATGACGAGCTTTCCGAGTCACTACCCTCTATGCGTGTCAGTAATGAAGAGCAAGTTGACGTTGAGCAAACGGAGCTTAAATTCGACGATAACGACGATAACGACGAACATGACGAGGAAGTCGAGCAGTACGAAACGTTAGAGGAAGATAATCAGAAAAACTCTGAAGATTTTGAGGCGGTTCCGGAAGAAGTTATAGCCTTGCATGTTAAGGGGCCGGTACAAGGCGCTGTCTTATTGCAAATGATGACGGAGCTGGGCTGTAAGTTCGGCGAGCTTGGTATCTTCCATCGCTATGAAAATACGGCCGGTACGGGACCGATGATTTTCAGTGTGGCGAATATGTTCAACCCGGGAACTTTTGATCTGGATAATATGGAAAACTTCGAAACTGAAGGTGTTGCCTTTTTCATGGCGTTACCCATGAAGTTTGACGGCCAGCAAGCCTTTAATATGATGCTTAATGCGGCTAAGAAGCTCGCCACCGAAATTCCGCAAGGACAGGTTTTGGATGGGCAGCGCCAGTTATTGACCCGCCAGTCGATTCACGAAGCTCGCCAACGTATTCGTGAGTTTGAACGTAAACATTCAGCTTAACTACAGGTCATTATGAATCAGTCTGTTTCCCAGCGTATGCAAGAGCTGGAAGAGTTACTTAATCGTTACAATAAAGAATACTACGAAAACGACGAACCAAGCGTACCTGATGCTGAGTATGACCGTTTATTTCATGAGCTAAAGGCATTAGAGAGTGAGCATCCCGATTTGAAAAGCTCTTCGTCGCCCACGATGAAAGTTGGTGGGAAGCCGCTCGGTCAGTTCAAAACAGTTCAGCATGAAGTCCCCATGTTATCACTGGATAACGCCTTTTCCGTTGAAGAGTTTGAAGCGTTCAGTAAAAGAGTTGAGCAGCGCTTAGATACTAATCAAACAGTGACTTTTTGTTGTGAGCCTAAACTCGATGGTGCCGCAGTTAGTCTCCTTTATGAAAATGGGCTATTAGCACGTGGGGCAACTCGTGGCGATGGTCAAAGCGGCGAAGACATTACAGAAAATGTAAAAACCATTCGTAACGTGCCACTAAAACTTTCGGGCGATGTTCCCGACCGACTTGAAGTGCGCGGTGAGGTAGTGATGCCGTTAGGCGCTTTCGAACGCTTCAATGAACAAGCTCGTTTGCGCGATGAAAAAGTGTTTGCTAACCCACGTAATGCTGCAGCAGGCAGTTTGCGACAGTTAGATTCTAAAATTACGGCTAAGCGGCCGTTGCATTTCTATGCTTACAGTCTGGGGTTAATTTCGGAAACCACTCAATTACCTGATAGTCATTATGTGCGTTTACAGCAACTGAAAGACTGGGGGCTGCCGGTCAACATTGAAATTAAAACCGTTGATTCAGTGCAGGACTGTGATGATTACTATGAATCTATTTTAGCGCGTCGGGATTCTCTGAATTACGACATCGATGGTGTCGTTTTTAAAGTCGATTCTGTTCGTTTGCAACAAGATTTGGGCTTTGTAGCCCGGGCTCCGCGTTGGGCTATTGCTCGTAAGTTTCCTGCGCAGGAACAGCTGACTACGATTACCGGAGTCGACTTCCAGGTTGGCAGAACAGGCGCTATTACGCCTGTAGCACGCTTAGAGCCGGTTAATGTCGGAGGAGTAACGGTATCGAATGCAACCTTGCACAATGCTGATGAAATTGAGCGTTTAGGTGTGCGAATTGGTGACTGTGTGAGTATTCGTCGCGCCGGAGACGTGATTCCGCAAGTTGTGAGTGTGGTAAAAGATAAACGTCCTGAAAAAACCGAAGCTATTGAGTTTCCTCTGCACTGCCCGATTTGTCAGTCAGATATTGAGCGAGTCGAAGGTGAGGCTGTAGCCCGGTGTACGGGAGGCTTGTATTGCGCGGCCCAGCGCAAAGAAGCGATTAAGCATTTTGCTTCTCGCAAAGCCATGGATATCGACGGGTTAGGCGATAAAATTGTAGAGCAACTGGTTGAAAGAGACTGGATAAAGTCACCTGCGGATCTTTATCGTTTATCAAAAGCCGAGTTGGCAACTTTACCCCGAATGGGCAGTAAATCTGCTGAAAATCTTCGAAATGCGATTAAAGCAACACAAGAAACAACGTTAGCCCGTTTTATTTATTCATTAGGTATTAGGGAAGTGGGTGAAGCGACGGCCAACGCGCTGGCAAATCACTTTAAAAAACTGGATGCGCTCGTTGCAGCTAATAGTGAGCAGTTACAGGAAGTCCCGGATGTAGGGGCTGTTGTAGCGCACCACATTGTGTCCTTCTTTCATGAATCTCATAATCAGCAGGTTGTGGCGGAACTAACGGAGTTTATTTCCTGGCCGGAAGGCGAAGACGCCAGCTCTGTTCAAAGTGATCGCCTGGCGGGTAATACTTATGTTATTACCGGTACTTTGTCGACGATGACTCGTGATGAAGCAAAGTCGGCGCTTGAAGCGCTGGGAGCAAAAGTCGCTTCCAGTGTTTCTAAAAAGACAACGGCTTTGGTTGCCGGGGAGAATGCTGGTTCGAAATTGACTAAAGCCCAGTCCCTTGGGCTTTCAATACTTGACGAAGATGCATTGCATCAGTTGTTAAAAGACTAGCGCCCGCGGGAGCTCAGGTCTTTTAATAGGCCTGAGCCATTGATATCAATAATGCCTTTTTCTTCGTCGAATTCAAATTTGATCGTAGGGTGCGTTGTATCCAGCAAGAAACTACGGTCATTAATTTGTACGCGCAGATGCCGAAGAGGTTCCTCTTCATCAAATTCCTGACGGTGATTCACACTGATTTTATGCTCACCAATATTTAATTCAAAACCTTTGAAGAAGCCGTTAGCAAATTCAGCTACATAAACTTGCCCCTGCTTATTAACGAACAGGTTGAGAATATAGTTCGGCGGCATTTCCGAGGTCCGCATCTGAGATTTTCCTGCGGTGAAAATAATGGTGTCATAAACCTTTTTATATTCGAAACCAAAATTTAAAGGCTCAGTGCGACCCGAAGGATAAATGACTTTTCCGCTTCCCTCTGCTTTCCAGTCAGCTAAAGTCTGTGCACTAAAAAGTAATGCTATAACGACAAAAACAAATTTTAAGTTATTCATAGGTTGCCTCAACTACTCACCTCAGTGACATTTACTTTTAACTTAAGCATTTGCCCTGGCTGTAGATAACGATTGCGCTGAATATTATTCCATTGCTCTATTTGACGAATGGTGACATTAAATTTATCAGCAATCCTGGCCAGTGAGTCACCGGTGCGTACACGGTATCGGATATTACGCATAATGCTGTTGATACCGCTTTGTACTGCCGAAGAGGGTTCAGCTTCCGTCCAAACCACCAATTCTTGCCCTGGTCTTAAATAATCACCAGGAGCCATAGAATTCCAACGTGCTAGATCTCGTAAATTAACGCTGTAAGCACGGCTAAGATCCCATAGTGTATCACCCGACTGAACAACGTGCTCTAGACGTTTACCCTGACGCTTTTGATCTTGACGGTCTTCGCGTCGCTGATCCTGAGATAGCTTATAGTTGTCTATATTCAGGGTTGCAACAGGCACTAACAGATGTTCACCAGCACGGATGATATGACTACTGATATCATTCACCTGCTGAATGACGTCGACCGATGTATTGTATTTATTGGAAATGGTTAACAGGCTTTCACCGGATTTAACCTCATGGCGCGTCCAGCTCAGCCAATCTTTAGGCTCGGTTTCACTTAATGCCTGTTTAAACTTTCCCGCATTCTGGTGAGGAAGAAGTAAACGATGAGGGCCGTTTGGCGCCGTCGCCCAACGGTTATAACCTGAGTTGTATTGGTGCAGGGAATCCAGCGGCATATCAGCCATGTCGGCAGCTAAAGCTAAATCAATTTGCGCCGGAGTCTCAACCACTTCCAGTTTTGGCTGGTTTTCAATGGGGTACCACGTGATACCATACTCTTCACTGTTGGCGAGTATTTCTGATAACGCAAGTAACTTGGGTACGTAAGCTCTTGTCTCGCGCGGCAGAGACAAGTTCCAGAAGTCAGTTGGTTTGTTTAATCGTTCATTTTTTCGAATAGCGGCGGCAACACGGCCTTCACCCGAATTGTAGGCAGCAAGGGCATGCATCCAGTTGCCGTCAAAGTAACGGTGTAACGCTTGTAAATAATCTAAAGCCGCATGGGTGGCTGCGAAAACGTCACGGCGACCGTCATACCACCAGTTGATGTCTAACCCATATTGGCGCGCTGTACCCGGAATAAATTGCCAAACACCCGAAGCACTGCCGTGGGAGTAGGCGAATGGGTCGAATGCACTTTCTACTATCGGCAATAAGGCCAGGTCAACAGGCATGTCGCGCTTTTCCAGCTCTTCGACAATTAAATGAAGATAAGGCTCGGCTCGCTTAGCTACGCGGTCCAAATATTCGGGGTGACTTGCATACCAGTTGCGCTGACTTTGTACTCTGGGTACATCAGGTACTTCAAAACGCAGCTGTTGCCGAATTCGTACCCATAGGTCGTCCTGCTCCTGAGGTGTCAGCTCGACAGGTTTGGCCGCAGCAACTTCTTCTTCAGCGGGCTGGCTAATAGCCTCTTCAGGAATGGGAGTTAGCTTAAGCTCAGATGGCTGGTTGGTTTCTATCGGGTCGTTGTCGCTAAACAGCATCGTGTTTTGGCAGCCACCTAATGCCAGGCCACTGGCTACCATACAGTACTTAAACCATGTGTTCTTT
Source organism: Idiomarina sp. ST10R2A5 (assembly GCF_051842325.1). NCBI lineage: Bacteria > Pseudomonadati > Pseudomonadota > Gammaproteobacteria > Alteromonadales > Idiomarinaceae > Idiomarina > Idiomarina sp. ST10R2A5. Next base: position 79,848 of record NZ_JBNIEX010000009.1, read on the forward strand.
CGTTTGCTGTTTGTCATGCGCAATTTACTTCCGATAATTATTAAAATCTTGAGGAGTTTAAAGAATCACGCGTTATCTTTCCACTGTCTAATTGTGTAAAAAACGTCCTCAGGAGTGTTTTTTACACTTCCGGCATGTTCACTGGCCGCTGCAATAACACTTTTTTGATCAAAACGAAGAAAGGGATTAATGGCTAACTCCAGCTGTAACGTACTCGGTAGAGTAATTTGGTCTTGTTCACGCAGCATTTTGACCTTTTCGGCATAACTTTGCAGTACAGCGTTGTTTGGTTCAACTTTTAATGCAAATGAGAGGTTTGCCTGGGTGTACTCATGCGCACAGAATACTCGGGTTTCACCCGGAAGCTTGCGTAGCTTTAAAAGAGAATGGGTAAACTGTTCTGGTGTGCCCTCAAACATTCGGCCACATCCGCCAGAAAATAGCGTGTCACCGCAGAATAGGAAACCCGGAGTATAAAAACTAATGTGATCTAAAGTATGTCCCGGCGTACTAAAAACCTGCCATGAAATGCCACCAACCGTTACTGTGTCACCATCGCTGACTGTTTGAGTTAAGGTTTTTATTTCAGGGTTATTCGGGCCAATGACCTGACATGGAGTTTCCTGGACCAATTCAGCAATACCACCAGTGTGATCGTAATGGTGGTGAGTGACCAGGATAGAATCAATACTTTTATTGTTTTCTTTCAGCCATTGTTGAACGGGTTTAGCTTCTCCAGGGTCTACAATAATAACCGAGTCATTATTACTGGTTTCAATCGCCCATATATAATTGTCATCAAAAGCTTCAATTGCATGAACTCGCATGTTAACCCCTATAACGCTAGGATGAGAAACCCAGCGAGTAAGTTGAAGATAAGTTCATAATACAGGAATTAGCCGTGTTAATTAAACCAGCGTACTCAAAAATTGATTTAGCAGCTCCGGAAGATTGGCAGCAAATGGCTTGTGGGCAGTACATGGTGGAGCAAACGGCTGAGCTTATCCGGTCTCATCAACGCAGGTTGAAACCCGGAAAGACGGTGGCAATTAGCTCATTGGGGCCGCGGCTCAATGAGTGCTTTAGAGGTAACGCAGACTGGCTGACTTTAGGTGCCGCAGGAAAGGTGGCGGTGCGCAGTGAGCTGACTGACATGGCGCTAAAACAAGACAGTGTGGATAACCTCATTGCTCCTTTTGTCCTTGAATTTTGCCAAAATCCACACAAGCTATTAAGAGAGGTTGCTCGAGTTCTGGACGATGACGGTGTGCTGGTGTTGACGGGCTTTAACCCATATAGCCCGGCAGTAGCGAGTGGATTCTTTGTTCGTCATAAAAAGAGCTTTCCCTGGTGTGGGCGATATTTTACGTTGATAAGAGTAAAAGACTGGCTGGAAGTTTTAGGGTTTGAGGTGCTTGAGTCTGAATTTTATGTTTCACACTTTTTACACCACAGCGAACACAGAGGAAGCGACTGGTCAACAAAGCTGAGCGAAGCGATACCGGGAATGCGCGCCGCTTACTTTATTGTGGCCAGGAAACAAACTTTAATAACTCGATTGAAACCCTCGGTTCAGCGCAAACAGCTTGCCGTAAATGGAAGACAAACGGCAGCGGCAATGACGACAAAACAGTTTTCAAAATCTCAACGCAATTAAAGAGGTATTAAATTTATGATTACAGCACAAGAGTTATGTGGCAAAGCGAAGTCTAATGTAAAAGAAGTAACAACCGATGACTTACAGAAGGCGATAGAGCAGGGCGCTCGTGTCATCGACGTGAGAGAACCTGCGGAATATGGTCAGGGTCATATTCGCGAAGCAGTAAATATGCCCCGGGGTGTGTTGGAAATGCAATTGAATCAACACCCCGATGTGGCAGGTTATGATAATGCACTTGAGCGCATTGCTGAGAAGCCTCTGTATCTTATTTGTCGCACCGGCGGGCGTTCAGCTCTGGCTGCGGAAAGTCTTCAGCGCATGGGGTTCAACGACGTTTATAGCGTCGATGGAGGGATGAGTGCCTGGCAGGAGGAAAAACTGCCGGTAGTTGCCGGCGAGTAATTTACTCGCCTTCAAACCCTTTATCTTCTAGTAGCGGCTCGCGCGTTGCGGCGTTGCGGGCCAGTTCATCACAACGCTCATTTTGTTTATGCCCGGAGTGGCCTTTAATCCACTTCCATTCTACCTTATGGCGACTAACTTCCTGATCCAGTTGTTGCCACAGATCTTTATTTTTTACCGCTTTACGTGCCGACGTACGCCAACCATTTTGTTTCCAACGTTGCATCCATTGTTCAATGCCCTGTTTTACATACTGACTGTCCGTTGTAAGAATAACGTGACATGAACGTTTTAAAGCACGTAAACCTTCAATAGTAGCCAGCATCTCCATTCGGTTGTTGGTTGTTAGCTGATACCCCTGGCTTAGCTCTTTGTGATGTTTGCCATATTCCAGGACGGCACCATAACCGCCTGGACCGGGATTCCCCAGGCAAGAGCCATCGGTATATAAATGAACAGTTTTTGAGTTCGACATGTTACTTGCTACTATATCCATTGTTTTCAGCGAGTATATCAGGATTTCAGCATGCGTCAGGTCGTATTAGATACAGAAACTACCGGGATTGACCCTGCCAAGGGCCATCGAATTATTGAAATTGGCTGTGTGGAGCTTATTAACCGTAAATTAACCGGTAATCATTTCCATGTTTATATTAATCCTGAACGGGTGGTTGAACAGGAGGCCATTGAGGTTCATGGAATAACGAACGACTTTCTGACCGACAAGCCAGTATTTGCTCAGGTTGTCCACGATTTCATCGAGTTCATTAAAGGTTCGCAGTTAGTGATTCATAACGCACCCTTTGATGTGGGCTTTATGGATGCTGAATTCAGCCGTATAAGACCGAATGTTGGCTTAACTAATGACTACTGTACGGTACTGGATACTTTGCAGTTAGCGCGCGAAATGCGGCCAGGGCAAAAAAATAATTTGGATGCTTTGTGTCGTGCCTTCGATGTTGATAACTCGTCTCGTGAACTGCACGGAGCGTTGCTGGATGCTGAGATTCTGGCTGATGTTTATTTAATGATGACAGGCGGTCAGACAGATTTGAACCTGGCTAGCCACGGAAAAAATCATCAGGATGGTTCGCAAAAAGTTGAGCATCAGAAGGTGACTAACCCTCCGGCATTAAAGGTTTTACGCGCAACGGCCGATGAAGAAGCATTACATGAGGCGCGTTTAGCGCGAGTTAAAGAAGAAGGTGGGCGCTGTCTGTGGCAAGACTCTTAGCTTTATTACTGGTTCTGGCGACTAGCTCAAAGGCACTCGCAATACAGAGTTTTAGTGATGTTGACTCTAAAGAAGAAGTTGAAAAGCAGGCGATGAGCCTGATAGAGGGCGATATTACCAATAAGTTGCCAATTAAAGGTCAACGCTTTCGTATCGACGACAATGTCGAGGAAATTACCTTACTGTTTTTTCGAGAGCCAGGCAGTAAGCCTCTGGTTTTGATAAAACCGGATGGCAGTAAATGGTATGACTCACGCTACCCAGAAGATAAAGTTACGTGGTTTACCGACCCTAATTTTGACATTATTCGAATTAAAGAACCTCAGCCAGGCCCATGGCAGGCTGCGGGCCGTATCGATGAAAATAATAAAGCATTGGTAATCTCTGATATTCGTTTTGAAGCAGAACCTTTGCCGAACCCTTTATTTCAGCATGAAGAGCTAAAAGTTGAGGGTAAGCTTTATAATGGCGATGAAATGGTCGAAACCGCACGTTTTCGCCAAACGGTCATATTAGATGTGCTTTTTGTTAGCACGAATAACCCGGATTTTGATAATTTTGGTGCTAACCCAGCCCGGGTTGCTCAATTTGAAGATAATGGACGGGGACACGATGAACGAGCTGGGGACGGTGTTTTCACCGGCTTTTTTAACCTGAGTGTTGAACCCGGTGAATGGATGGCGACTTATGAAATGACAACACCGCTGTATCAACGAGTGTTTGAGTTTGGCCCGCTTGAAGTTGAGCCCCTGCCTGTTGAATTTGAAGTTATCCAGTCTGAAGCGGTAGATGAAAACCACCGGTTGAAGATTGAAGTGGATGACAACTGGATAGACCCTAACAGTTTGGTTATTAATGGTGAAACAGCTTTCCCTAATGGTGAAGTACGCAAATTCACTGTCAGCGAGACCGAAGGGTTTCCGTACCATGTTGAGATTGCAAACCTGGCCTTTGGCAAGCATTTAGTCGATCTGGATATTTTTGCGACGACTGTCGATGGAAGGGAGTTTGAGGCCAGAATTGATGACTTCAGCTTTATTGCAAAAGAGCCACCACCACCTGAGCCTACCGCAGCCGAACTTGCTGAGCAGCAGCAAAGAGAATTAGAGCGACAGCGGGAGCAAGCTCGGCAGGAACGAGCAATAAAAGAAAAGCAGGCAATGACGAATCTGATTATCATTGTTGTCGTGAATTTTGTTCTGATTGGCCTGGCTCTGTTTGCGCTGTGGTGGTTTAAATTCAGACAAAAGAAAGTATCCACTGAAGCGGCTAATCCAGAAACTGGAAATGCAGAGAAAAGTGGTAAAAAATGACCTTTGTGGTTAAAAAAGCGCAGATCTGAATATAAATCAGACAGTCGGCAAAAATCTTTAAAAAAAGTGTTGACTCATTTGCCCCTCACTCGTAATATGCACGCCGCGTTGAGGGAGACTTCAACGTGTAGTACTAATGCGGAGTGGTAGTTCAGTTGGTTAGAATGCCGGCCTGTCACGCCGGAGGTCGCGGGTTCGAGTCCCGTCCACTCCG
>NZ_JBNIEX010000010.1:0-82719 GCF_051842325.1 Idiomarina sp. ST10R2A5
TTGTCCAGACTATTATTTTAAGAAGCCCTCAGCTTACGCTGGGGGCTTTTTTATGTCCGTCACAAAATACCTCGCTTTAGCAGCGTCAGGTACTAAAAGGTCAGGTAAACTGTCTGATTATAATATGGAAGTAGCGTCGAAGAGGGGGGCTTATTCAACTTGCTTCTGAGTGCGAGGCTTAATTTTAGTTTTCTATGGTATATATCAAGTCACCACCTTGACCTTCTGTACTTGAGGTCGATTCGAACAGCAGCCTTTCAGATAGTGTGTAGCGTAATATGAACGTGGAAGTGGGCTCCAGCAAACCTATTCCGTATTTGATATATAATTGAGGTGATAAGTACTTACCAATATAAAGAGATGTATCATTTACATCACTGGTTTCTGAGTCCAACGACACTTCATCTAAATCAAAAGTACTTTTTATCCCTTCAGTCAGAAACTCCGTGCTTCGCCCCCCGACTAATAGTGCAGCTTGTAACTCAAGGTTATTTACATCTCCCTGGTTTCCTGGTGGTTTACCAAATAATAGGTAAGAAAGAATTGTGCTGTCAGGAAGCGGTGGTGTCGAAAATAAGCTGAGTTCAGGCTGTTCTATTGTCCCTGTTACTCGTGCTCCGATAATTTCAGGAGGACGTTGTGAAGCACCGTTACCTTTTATATTTCGCGTTACTCGTAGGTTTAAAGACGGTGTATCTAAAGGCCCGCCGTTAAATAAGAGATCGCCGCGCTCTATAGCCAGTTTCTGCCCGTAGATTTCGTAATCTCCTGAAACAACGCCAATACTTCCATTTCCTGTAGCGGCAGAGTTTGGTTGTTGGCTAATTCGTAACTGTCCTTGTAGGTTCCCGGAGAACCCCATAGCTTCAACGCGTACACTTTTTCCTAAACTCACCGTAATATCTGCTTTTGTTCTGAACAAAGATTCTTCTTTCTTCTCGTTCTTTATATTGACGTCAGCAGACTCTGTAACAGCCTGGTTTAACTCTACCGGGGTAATGCGTGCTTTGGGAACGTCTAAGTCCCCAGTAAGAGTTACGAGGTCCTCTTGCAGCTCAATTTTGACATCAGGCGAAGCCAATAGTAAGAGATCCGGCGTATCTAAAATTAATAAGTCTTTGCCTTTTATCGTTAGCAGGCCAACTCGCTTAAGGACATTGAATCGACCCTTAATATCGACATCTCCTTGACCTACCGTACCATTAGCACTAACGGTAAACTGCCCAACATTTGCGTCGGCTGTTAGCTCAGCCTCTAAATTCGTTATCAAAGTACCGCTAGAAAGCAAAACAATTCTGTCTGCAGATAAGTTCATGCTTCCTGATGCGGTTGGATCGTTAAGTTTACCCGCTATAGTCAGTTCGGCTTTAGTGTTTCCGTCACCTATATTAATCTGTGGTGCAAATAGATTTAACAACTCCAGGCTTTTTGAGCTCAGTAGCACTTTTCCCGATATTGGGCTATTGGTATTTAACTGCTCAATATTCAGCTCTCCAGACAGATCAAAGTCCAGTTCATTGGCTTTAGCGGTCAATGAAATATCAAGATCTTGCTCTGCGCCGTTTTTTGCTTTTAGCACTAGCTGATTTAAGGTTATGACTTCTTCACCCGTTTGTATTTTAGAGTTATCTGCGTTGACGACTCCCTCGAATTTTTCCAATCTCATTGTCTGATTATTAAATTCACCATCAATTGCTAAAGAGAGCTCTCCACTTAAGGTGTAAGGACTGTCAGGTAAGACAATTGCCTGAAGCAAATTCAAAGGCACTTGGCCGGCGTCTGCAGTAAAGTTTATTGAATTTTTTTGTTGCTCTAATTGAGCACATAACGGTTTACGTAGTCCTTTATAGTTTAGGCAAACCGGAGTTACGTCAAATGTGCTTTCTTGATAATTAAAAGAGCCGGCTACTGACTGGTTCAGAGTAATCGCATTATAGTCAGGTAATTTCAGGTTAAACTCTGCAATATCAAAATCAAACCTTGATTGGTTTAGTTGACCGTTGATACTTCCTTCCGCTGCCAGTTCACCTTTGATATCTGATAGCGTGCTTAAGTCTCCGGAGCTTAGCTTCCAGTTTAATTTGCTGCCAGGACTGAGCGCCCCATTGGCTAAGAACGAGTGTGGGCCCCAGCGTGCTTCTAGTTGGTCGACAAATAAATAGGGATCTAACAGACGCAATCTAACTTTTGCGTCTACTGTCTGCTGTTGAAAACTACCTGTGAGGTTAGCGGCCAACGAAAGGTTATCTTTCCACTCAATGATCGCGTTGCCATTTACTTGCTCGTCGTTTTGAGACAGTCGAAACTGAGTTAGCTTTAAACTTTCGTCCGTTAGTTCGGCTTCTGTTGTAAGGTTTAAATCATTCCCTAGTAATCCGGTAAGCGTATTGTCCAAATAGATAGCCAATTCACCTATCGAGCCCTGCGCTGTCAGTTTGCCATTTCGGCTAGTCAGTTGATTGGGTTCATAGATAATCTCATCCCAGGTTGCCGATACATTTATTTCCGGATTAGCTTTCAGTGATGAGATTTCTCCCTGAAGAGTTAACACACCGTCAATGTCTCCCTGGGGCTGAATATTAAGAGCGTTCAGGGTCAGTACGTTGTTCCTATAGTTCAGGTGGCCATCAATATCTGCTTGTTGCTTATTAACCATGACGGAAATCGAAGGCTCCAGCTCGATATGATCCATACCGCCTTGTCCGTTAAGGGTTCCGTGGAAACTCAGGTTGAGGTTATCTGCGCCAAAACTCGCCAACCATGGAGTTATATTATTTTCTTGCCATTGACTCGTAAGCTGCCACTTAAGGTCATTAATTGGGTCCTGTAATTCAGCCGAGATCGTGCCGATAAGGCCTTCTGACAATTCACTAGTCGTCGATAGCTTATGCAGGTTACCGGCTATACGACTTTTGACTTTTAGCTCGGGGTAGTCCGGCGAGTGCAGGTGTGTGTTGTTATTAAGGTTGCTATCAAACGGGTATGAAAGCTTGGTTCTGCCGCTAATTGTCGTTGTCAGGTATTGATGCTCGAGCTGCAGCTCCCGAATGTTTAGGCTCCCGTTTGTATCAAGCCTGACTGACGCATTAATATTTAGGCCCTGCGCAGGAGTCTCTAAAATAAAAAATTGCGTTTTCTCAATGGATAACTTGAGCAAATTGAAGTCTATAGGGAGTTCAATTGAAATGTCTTGAATAGAAGTTTCTGAGGCGTCACTTTGCTCTTGTTCTGCCGCTCGCAGCCTTATTTCACCGCCGTTACTTTTAACGCTGTTTATTCTAAGCACACCCGATAATAGAGCAAAAGGTTTCCAGCTTACTTTGAGCTGTTCCGGGGCATAAGAAAAAGTACCGGCCTCTAAGCTAAAGTCTCTGAACTCAAACTCATTTAAAAGGCTTCCATTAAACTGACTATAACTGAATTCAACAGGGGCATACTTCTGCGCCTGGGTTAATACCCATCGACTGCCGCTTTCGCTGGCGACCAGACTAAAAGCTATAATAGGAATCAGGAGAACCAGACTCAGGATAGTCCCTGCTAACCAGCGATATACCCTCATAGATCGGGGCCTAATGTAAAGTGCAGGCGCCACGGTTTACCTGGCTCTTCTATCGCCTGTGCCAAGTCAAGACGGATTGAGCCAATGGGCGATATCCAGCGAACACCAAAGCCGACACTTTGTTTGAGTTTTTCATTAGGTTCAATCATGGCATTACCAATATCGGTGAAGAGGGCGACACGCCAGTTATCCTTAAATCGATAGTCGATTTCCGCGCTGGCGACCGCTAGGTAACGGCCACCGATAACAGTTCCTGTATCATCTTCCGGCCCCAGTTGTTCATAGGCATAGCCACGTACACTATTGTCACCACCAGCAAAGAAACGTAGTGACGGTGGTAGTTGATCAAAGTCTTTAATATAAGTCGCCCCGGCTTCTGCCCGGGCAAGAAAGCGTATTCTGTCAGTTAAAGGGACAACAGCTTTAAAGCCAAGTTCCAGGCTCGCCAGGTCTGCATCGGATAACAGAGCCTCATTGGCAGCCTTTAAGGTAATATCAAACCGGAAGCCTTTATCAATGTTTAAGCGACCATCAGCGGTCATATAGTTCCAGCTTGCCTGAGGAATAAGGAACTGGCTGGTTCCGGAACTTTCACCGATTTCGAAGTCGTCGCGTTGCCAGTGCAGTCCATATTCACGGCGCCACTTATTCATTGCCACGATACTAGAAGCTCCCAGACGATAGAGTCGGTTGTTCTGACCTTCGTTGTCTTTATCAGATGCTTCTGCTCGTATTTGGTAATAATCGGATTGTGGCTTCTTACCGGGAATAATGTAATTAACGCCGACAGTGCTTTCGACTTCAGAGATTTGCGTCGTTCCACGCAACTGGTGGCCTTCTGTATTTACCCAGCGGCGGTTAATACTGGCTCTCACGCGGGCTCCGGTATCGGTACCGTAGCCGATGCCGTATTGGTATTGGTTTCTGAAGTTTGGCTCAGAATTGACAGTAATCGGGACTCTGTGTTGCTTAGACTCATTCCACTGCGGACTGACCTGAACCGATGAAAAGTATCCGCTATCGCCCAGAGCTATTTGTAATTGACTGAGCTCTTGAGTGTTGTAGCCTTCACCTTGTTCAAAGGGAACGTAGCGCTGCAGTAACTCGTCATCCAGAATGTCTTGTTCAAAGGTAATTTGCCCATATTTGTAGCGTTGTCCGGAATCAAATACGACATTAATTGCGGCTGTATTCTTTTCAACATCTATTTCAACGTTGTGTTCTATGAAACGGGCATCGTGATAGCCGCGTTGACTGGCTAAGGATAAAAGGCGCGATTTGACGCTTTCATAGTGGCTGTGAATAAAGCGCTCCTGCTCCTTCAGGTTACTGCTTTCAATAACTTTCTTAAAAGCTTTATCGTCCGTCGCATCGCCTTTTATTTTCCATGAATTTTGCGAAATTCGAACCGGTTCGTTTAAGCTCACCTGGTACGATGCTGACCAGCCGTAATCGACAGTTTCTAGTTGAGCATTCACTTCAACCTGATAATATCCGTAGGGACGTAGTGCCTTTTTGATGTCTTTAGGCGCTTGTCGATGTAAATACCGAACTCGATAAGCGGCATAACTTTTATTTTCGTCCAGACGGGCTATTTGCAACAATGCCATAACGTTGTTGTACTCATCGCCTTCAACACCTGAAACCTCAACTTCTACCGAAGCATGAGCAAAGGTGCTGAAAATTAACGCACAAACAAAGAGAATACATCGAAAGTAAGACATTGAAGTGTTATACCTGATAAAACGTTTCAACATAATGACATGCTTTAAGATTTCATGTAAATCATTGGGTTCAATCTGGAGATACTATGGCGATAGAAATTACGACAGCAGAGAAACGATTGCTACAAAGAGTCAGTATTCCTCCGCGCCCTCAAACTCTGTTAACTGTCAGTAGTGAAGCCAAAAAAGATGAACCCGATGTTGGTGTTATTGCGGAATCGATCTCTGCCGATATGAGTATAGCTGCAGCTGTGTTGCAGGTAGTTAATTCCGCTGCTTACCGTCGGGCTAAAGAGGTCGACTCTATCCAACAGGCTGTTATGACGCTTGGGTTCCGTCGGGTATTTCCTATTGTTCGGGCCGTTGCGCTAAAGTCAGCGTTAACTTCCGACTACGATCTTAACGAGTTCTGGCGGTATAACGAGTGGGTTGCCAGCGCCTGTGTTTTGGTCGCAGAATCTATAGGACGCCCCGAATTAAGAGACCATGCGTATATGCTCGGGTTATTTCAAAGCTCCGGCATACCGGTCATGCTGGCTGAATTTGATGATTATGCCGATTTGCTTAACGCATCAGCAAGCACTCCCTGGCCCAAGGTGCAGATAAAAGAACAAGAGTTATTTCAGACAACACATACTACGATAGGCGCCTTATTGGCTCAGCATTGGAAGTTGCCCAAAATCGTTGTCGAAGTGATTTACTACTTGTTTGAAGACAGCTCTATTTTCACTCACTCTAGTGAGTTGGATAGCCTGACGTTGGATCTTCTGGGAATACTTAAAATTGCGCGTTACGCGGTGGATATGAGAACTCGGAGCCTGGCGGGAGAAGAAGAATGGGAGCAAGTTCAGGATGGGGTGCTGGAACATTTTCAAATTGATGAGTTTAAGGTAGAAGAAATACTACAAATTGTTCATGAAGAGCTCTTTGACGCAGAAGCTTAGTCAGAATTGTTTAATTAATCTGCAAACGATAAGTAGACTTGCAAATATCGCTTGTTTGAATGCTCGGTGTCGGTATAATTCTCCGCTCAAGTGTTAGGGGCGTAGTTCCAATTGGTAGAACAGCGGTCTCCAAAACCGACGGTTGGGGGTTCGAATCCCTCCGCCCCTGCCAGTTTCTGACTGGCTATCCTTCCAAAGCTTGAGTAAACTGCACTTATCTGTTTTCAACGGTAATCGTTATGCTTCCTGAATGGACCAGTCAACAACGTACTGCTTTGCAATTGATGGGTATTCCCGTATGGCAAACCAAAAGTGCGACAGCACCTGTATTTTACTACCGACTGGGCCCGCTCTACTTGCAGGGAGCTGTTGAATTGCCGGTTTCCCTTCCTGGCTGGATTAACGATCTTAGTTTGTATTTTGAGCAACGTCCGGTTGCCGTAAAAGCGCCAGTTCAAACGCCAGGCTTGTGTTTTAATTACACCGACTGGCTGGCTAAGCCCCTTTCTACTGAGCAGAAAAAGACGCTTTGGCTGCAGCTGCAAAATGAAGACCGTGAGCACTGAAGACACTAAAATTGAAAATTTTGAACCCGGTAAACCCGAGTTTGAGGTCGAAAACAAAGCACACAGCCACCCCTGGTCATGGACGGTATTCAGTCAAAGTGTTGGCGAGCAGTATCGTTGCAGGCGATTAATGCAAAGTTCACAAGTTATAGGCTTTACTATCTGTCAGCGAGTGGCAGATGAATTGACCTTGCACAACATTGCGGTCGATCCCGCTTTTCAGGGGCGGGGCTATGGTAACAAACTCATGCAGGACTTATTAGACTACGCCTATGACCATCAGTATGTTGTTTTTCTGGAGGTACGCGCATCGAATTCAGCGGCTATTCGCTTATATGAACACAATGGATTTGATACGGTAGGTCGCAGGTTAAACTATTATCCATTGGATGGCGGCAGAGAAGATGCTTTAGTTATGCGCTGGAGCCGTCAACAAGACTAACGGAGTAATTATGCCATCAACGCAACAAGTGCGGGCGTTACAAGCCTTGTCCTTCATGGACTTAACGACATTGAATAATGACGATAACCGCAAGGTCATTGAAGATTTATGCTCACGTGCATCTATCAATGAAAAAAGCGTCGCTGCAGTTTGTGTTTTTCCGGAGTGGGTTGCTTTAGCTAAACAGTTTTTAGAAGAGCAGGGACTTAGCACTAAGGTTGCTACCGTAACAAATTTTCCTGATGGCAACAGTGACGTTGAGCGGGCAGCCGCTGAGACAGAGCGTGCGATTGCTGCCGGTGCCGATGAAGTGGACGTTGTCCTGCCCTACAGAGCTTTATTAAATGGTGATGAAAGTACGCCAGCCGAGCTGGTAAGAGAATGCAAGGATATTTGCGGTGACTCAGTACAATTAAAAGTCATTATCGAATCCGGAGAACTGGAGCAGCACGATAAAATCGTTCTTGCTAGTGAACTTGCAATTGCAAATGGCGCGGACTTTATTAAAACCTCAACGGGCAAAGTTTCAGTAAATGCGACCTTAAAAGCAGCTGAAGCTATGTTAGGAGTAATAAAAGCCAGTCAAACCGACTGCGGGTTTAAAGCTGCCGGAGGTATTCGTACAGTCGACGATGCCGTTCAGTATATTGAGTTAGCTGAACAGCTGATGGGTGAAGACTGGCTCACAGCGAGTCATTTCCGCATTGGTGCCAGTAGCTTGTTACAGGACATTCAGAAGATTTTGGTTAAGGCTTAACCGATGTTTTTGCCACAAGAGGTCATTCGTAAAAAGCGAGACGGTATCTTCTTGTCTGCAGCCGATATTCAGGAATTTATTAACGGCATTTGTGACGAGTCGGTCAGTGAAGGCCAAATAGCTGCTCTTGCTATGGCGGTTTACTTTCAGGGAATGTCAGCAGAGGAAAAGAAAGCCCTGACGGTTGCGATGCGTGACTCAGGGGACGTTCTTGACTGGCGACAGCAGGATCTGAATGGCCCTTTACTGGATAAACACTCTACGGGTGGTGTGGGCGATGTGGTCAGCTTAATGTTGGGCCCTATTGTTGCTGCCTGCGGTGGTTACGTCCCGATGATCTCCGGCCGGGGGTTAGGGCATACAGGCGGCACACTCGATAAGTTTGATTCTATCCCCGAATATCAGACGGCTCCCGATAATCAGTTGTTTCGCGATACCGTTAAAAATGCGGGGGTCGCAATTATTGGTCAGACGGGGCGTTTAGCTCCTGCAGACAGTCGTTTTTATGCAACGCGGGATATCAGTGCGACGGTAGAATCAATTCCTCTGATAACGGCCTCGATTCTGGCAAAAAAGCTTGCTGAAGGGTTAGACGGCCTAGTTATGGACGTTAAAGCGGGTAACGGCGCTTTTATGCCCAGCTTTGAGAAGTCAAAAGAACTGGCGCAGAGTCTGGTTACTGTTGGTTGTGAGTTAGGGGTTGAGACCACGGCGCTAATAACGGATATGAATGAAGCTTTAGGCTCAGCTGCCGGTAATGCCGTTGAAGTTCAGTTAGCTGTAGATTACTTAAGTGGGAAGCGCCGTGACTTACGTTTGCACGAGGTAACCAAAGCCTTGTCTGCTGAGCTGTTAGTTTCAGGAAAGTTGGCGGGCAATACTGAACAAGCGGAAGCCATGGTAGAGAAAGTACTGAGTGACGGAAGTGCGGCAGAGCGTTTTGCTAAAATGGTTAAGTCATTGGGTGGCCCCGGTGACTTTTTTGAGAAAAGTCGTGAATACCTGCCGCAGGCAAAAATCGTCAAGCCTCTTATCGCTCCCGTTGAATACAGCGGACATTATATTAGTGGCGTTGATACCCGTGAGCTGGGAATGGCAGTAGTGTGCTTGGGGGGAGGGCGCCGCAAAGCAGATGATATATTGGACTTAAGTGTTGGTGTTACCGATATCCTTGGTATTGGCTCAAAAGTTGATTCAGATACGGAGCTGGCAACATTGCATGCAAGTTGCGAGTCTGACTGGAATGAGGCTGCTGAACGTATCTTAAAAGCGATAAGCTTTAGTACGCAAAAGCCGCCCACTACTGGCGTTATCTATCAAAGAATAGCGAGAAATTAAGCATGGGAAGAGCCATTGTCGTGGTATTGGATTCTTTTGGTATTGGCTGCGCTCCGGATGCTGAAAAGTTTGGCGACGCCGGAGCCGATACCTTTGGTCATATCGCGGAGTATCGGCACAAACAGGGTAACCCTCTGCACTTGCCGAATTTAACTCGTCTGGGACTACTTGAAGCCCATAAAGAGGCGACGGGGTTTTATGCCAAAGGCCACAAACCTTCCGCTCTAAGCGGTGCCTATGCCTGTGCTGCAGAGATTTCATCGGGAAAAGACACACCCTCAGGTCACTGGGAGTTGATGGGCGTTCCTGTGCACTTTGACTGGGGATACTTTGAGAATAAGGAAAACAGCTTTCCGGCGGAACTATTAGCTCATATAACCGAAGCCTGTGAACTTCAAGGCATACTTGGCAACTGTCATGCATCCGGTACAGAAATTATTAAACAGTTAGGTGAGCAACACATTCGTACCGGCTGGCCAATTTTTTATACCTCTGCCGATTCCGTTTTTCAAATTGCGGCTCACGAAGAGCACTTCGGCCTTAAACGTTTATATCAGGTTTGTGAAAAAGTACGGGAGCTTCTGGAACCCTATAATATTGGCCGGGTTATAGCCCGGCCCTTTGTTGGTGAAAATGCCGACACCTTTGAGCGGACCGCAAATCGCAAAGACTATTCGGTTTTACCGCCTAAACCGACGGTGCTGGATAAGTTGCAAGAGAACGGTGGAGAAGTTATCGCTATTGGAAAAATAGCCGATATTTTTGCAGGGCAGGGTGTTACTCAGTCAATAAAAGCATCCGGTCTGGAAGGCCTGTTAACCGCAACATTGAATGCTATGAAAGCGGCTCCGGACAACTCACTCATTTTTACGAATCTTGTTGATTTTGACACCCTGTACGGGCATCGCCGTAACATTGAAGGGTATGCAAATGAGCTTGAAGCCTTTGATAAATGGCTGCCAGTAATTGAGTCTGCAATGAAGCCGGAGGATATCCTGGTGTTAACAGCTGATCATGGATGTGACCCCACATGGGAAGGCACCGATCATACTCGCGAATACATTCCCCTGTTGCTGTCTGGTCACCATGTCTCTGCAGGCAGTCGGGGGAAACGACAAAGCTTCGCCGATTTAGGTCAGACCCTGTGTCATTTATTTGATTTACCGCCCATGGAAGAAGGGCAGGCTATAAAGTTGTAGAGAGCTATCCTTCTGGTATAAATACGGTAGCTACCATTTGATAACCATCCTTGGTTTGTGTATCGGTATAAGATCAGCGAAAATAAGCCGCATAAACCATTTTAACCACAAAGAGTGTCATTGATGTCGGAATCCAGCTTGCAGAATGAAGTCGCGAAACGTCGTACCTTTGCCATTATCTCTCACCCGGATGCTGGTAAAACAACGATTACCGAGAAGGTATTGCTGCATGGTCATCAGATTCAGAAGGCCGGTACAATTAAAGGGAAGAAATCGGGGCAGCATGCAAAATCAGACTGGATGCAGATGGAGCAAGAGCGTGGCATATCGGTAACGACCTCAGTCATGCAGTTTCCATATAACGATGCCTTGGTAAACTTACTCGATACACCGGGACACGAGGACTTTTCTGAAGATACTTACCGTACACTAACAGCGGTTGACTCCTGCCTGATGGTTATTGACGGCGCCAAAGGTGTCGAGGATCGGACGATTAAGTTGATGGAAGTGACTCGCTTACGCGACACACCAATTATTACTTTCATGAACAAGCTTGACCGTGACATTCGTGACCCTCTTGAGTTGCTGGATGAAGTGGAAGACGTACTGAAAATTATGTGTGCACCAATTACCTGGCCAATAGGTTCCGGTAAAAACTTTAAAGGTGTTTATCATTTACTTAAAGATGAAACCATATTGTACAAAACAGGGCAGGGACACAGAATACAGGAAGAGACCATTATAAAAGGTCTGGATAACCCTGAGCTGGATGAAAAAATAGGTGCGTGGGCGGACGAGCTGCGTGAGCAAATAGAGCTGGTCAACGGTGCTTCTAATCCTTTTGATAAAGAACTGTTTCTTGCCGGTGAGTTGACCCCGGTGTTCTTTGGTACTGCATTAGGTAATTTTGGTGTTGATCATATGCTGGATGGCCTGGTCGACTGGGCTCCAAGACCTCAGCCCCGGGAGACTGATCAACAAGAAAGCGTCAGTGCAGATAACAAAGATTTCTCCGGATTTATTTTTAAAATTCAGGCGAATATGGATCCGCGCCATCGCGACCGTGTCGCTTTCTTAAGAATTGTTTCAGGCAAATATGAGAAGGGCATGAAGATGAGGCAGGTGCGTACGGGTAAAGACGTGCGTATTAGCGATGCTTTAACCTTCTTAGCCGGTGACCGTTCGCATGTGGAAGAGGCTTATCCTGGTGACATTATCGGCTTGCACAACCATGGCACTATACAAATTGGTGATACATTTACCGCAGGTGAAGACTTTAAATTTAGTGGTATTCCTAACTTTGCGCCTGAACTTTTCCGCCGCATTCGCTTAAAAGACCCCCTAAAGCAGAAGCAACTGCTGAAAGGTTTGGTGCAGTTATCCGAAGAGGGCGCGGTGCAGGTATTCCGCCCACTTATCAGTAATGACTTGATAGTTGGAGCTGTTGGAGTTCTTCAGTTTGATGTTGTCGTGCATCGTTTGAGAACAGAATACAAAGTAGATGCGATGTATGAAAACATCAATGTTGCCACAGCGCGCTGGGTAAGTAGTAAAGACGAGAAGAAGCTGGACGAATTTCGTCGTAAAGCGGAATCTAATCTAGCATTAGACGGTGGTGATAATCTGACCTACATTGCACCCACTATGGTGAACTTAAGCCTGGCGGAAGAGCGTTACCCCGATATTGAATTTACTCACACACGCGAACATTAAGGCTTATGAGTAAGCTTTACGATACGCATTGTCACCTCGACTTCCAGGCATTTGATAACGACCGGGAGCAGGTTCTGGAGAATGCTAAAGAGGTAAACGTAGAGCGTTTCATGGTGCCGGGTGTCAGTGCTGAGCAATGGCCCCGGTTGCAGCAACTGGTTGAACAGTTTTCGAGCTGGCGTTTTGCGTTAGGTTTGCACCCTTGGTTTATAGAGAAGCACAGCCTGAATCAAATTGATGAGCTGGAACAGGCGCTGGATAAACCAAAGGAACGTTTACTGGCGGTAGGCGAAATAGGGCTGGATGCCACCTGTGAAAACTCAGAACTCCAGCGTAAACTTTTCATTGAACAGTTGAAGCTGGCTCGGCAATACCGTCTCCCGGCTATTATTCATCACCGCAAAACCCTGGAGACGACGCATCCGCTGGTGAAGCAGCACGGCCCCGAGTCTGGTGTTATACACGCCTTTAGTGGCAGTTACGAGCAGGCTATGAAATTTGTCGATTGCGGCTATAAACTGGGTATTGGCGGAGTAATCACTTACACTCGGGCAAAAAAAACGCGTGAAGCAATAGCAAAAGTTCCTGTATCTGCATTAGTGCTGGAAACAGACTCGCCAGATATGCCTGTTTGCGGTTATCAGGGCCAGCGTAACGAGCCGGCCAGAATTGCAAAGGTTCTGGATGTTTTAGCAGAGCTTAGAGACATGAGTAAAGAGTCACTGAGTGATACTTTGTGGCAAAACAGTTGCGAGCTTTTTAGTGATGTTCCGTCTGCCAGTAGCGGTCACGTATCCGGTTAAAACCAAGCATAATAAATACGCCTGCCAACATAGCCAGCAGCAGAAGTAACTTTCCTTGCTGCATTAGCCCATTGTGGGCTGTCTGGCTTTTTTTAAGCAGAAGATTCTTATCAAAGACTACTTGTAAGTAACCACTTACGTTATCTTCAAGGCTTATTTCCTCTACGAGAACCCAGGGCTCTGATGCATCATCGGTTGCCGGCCAGTCAATCATCGATGCGCTGACCCCACTATGAACCAATAACTCACCAAAACGGTTACGGATTGTGGCTGCCATTACCTGCGGGTTGCCGGCAATATGATCGGTTAATGCAGTCAAACGTTCGGTGTTTTGGTGCTCAAGCCAGTAATGCGCCTCATGCTCAGCCTGCTCAATCATTAATTGAGTAACTGACTGAGTTTGAGAGAACAGTTGCTGTTGAGACTGGACACTGGCAATATTCCAAACATTAATAATGATCAGCAACAAGCCGGCAGCAGTAGCCAGACGAAGCGCTCGTTTAAACATAATACGAGCAATCGCTTTGGTTTTGATGTTAAGCAAGGTGTTTTTTAATCGATGCCATTGCTTAAATTCTGTTAGTTGCATGGGCCCAGCTCAGGAGTTTTCCGTTCAATGAAACACAGTTCCGGTTTAATCGTCTTCGACATGGATTCTACCTTAATTGGTATTGAGTGTATCGATGAAATTGCACGATTAAATGATCGTTATACTAAAGTCTCAGCAATAACGGAAGCCGCTATGCGAGGTGAAATTGATTTTAGTGAGAGCCTTAAGTTGCGTGTCGCTTGTTTATCGGGCATTAAAGAAAGTGACTTAGAAAGCCTTTTTAGTCCAATTCCATTTAACCCCGGCGCATCAGAATTACTGCTTTCGTTGCAAAATAGAGGCTGGAAAACCGCGTTAGTTTCCGGTGGCTTCACATGGTTTGCTGATAAAGTGCAAAAGGCACTCAAACTGGATGCTGTATTGGCGAATCGACTTGAAGTCGTTAATGGTTGTTTATCGGGGAAAGTTCTGGGAAGTATTGTTGATGCAAAAATGAAAGCACAACAGCTGGAAATACTTGCTGACAAGTGGAACATTCCACGGGAAAGAACGGTAGCTGTCGGTGACGGCGCTAACGATGCCCTTATGCTTGAAACTGCAGCAATTGGTATTGCTTACAATGCAAAGCCTGCTTTGCAGGCTGTTGCGGATTACTCGATAAATTCAAATAGTCTACTTGAGATTATTCCGTGTCTGCAGCACTCAAAACTTATTGAGCCAGGTGTTTAGCCGTTCTTGTTGCTCTTCAATAGTATTGGTATCAGGCAGGGCAAACTCGAGTAAGCTTTCAGTAACATCAACGGTATCGGCAATGGCGTAGACTTGCCACAAGTCTTCTTCTATTTCCTGTGCCCGGTAAGCCGCGTACCGGCTAATGTAGTTAAGTTCGGCCTGAATAAATTGAGTATCAGGTTTCCCGGTTCTTGATAAAGTAACCGTTACTGCGCGGAAGATAGAATTAGGCAAGCATTGCTCAATAAAAGATTCAATGGTGTGGTTGTCGTTACTTTCCAGCCATTGAGTTTGAACAATATCTTCACCACTTTGGCGATAAAGACGTAATAACAGCAGCAATGTAACCGGTTCCGATGTGCGATCCATATCCTCAAGCTTTGGCAGTAGCTTTTCCGTTACTGAAGACCCGCGCATTAACGGTTGCAAGTTTAGAGCAGTCTGTTGGCTTCCCGGAAGTTTAGACAAGAGCCTGACCCAGTCAGACGGCCAGTTAGACAAACCAGCACGACGTACTGATGTTTTTCGTTTTTTATTTCTATAGAAAAAAATGGGTAGTGAGCCGGGGGCGTCACAATACAAATTACGAAGACAAAGCTCCAGGCCGTTTATCGAGGTGTTCTCAACCTGCAGCTTTAATAGGTCTCTTTGCTCCCGAATTAAAAAACGGATGAACTCAGAACCCATATGCTGTTCATGATCGCCGTCTATCTTTAATCGTAATGTTGTGCGAGCGTCATCAACTGAAGCAATGGTATAAGGCAAGTGCTCAAGCTTTGCTTTTTTATACAGCTTCTTAAAGCCAGTCATCGATATTTCGACATTATCACCTTTCTCAACAGCAACCGGGGTATCAATCTGAACCTGCAAGCCACTAACGGAAAGGTCAATGATCATGCCGTCCCGGACATACTTGCCAACCCTGACGCGGCAACGACTGCGGTAGCTAAAACGTTTCTCACTGCGTAAATTGATAAACTCCAGCCGCGCCTCTTTTGTTCGAATTGGTACCGCAGGGGGGTGGGCAAACGCCTTCAGAGATGAAAGTTGGTTTTTGTCCAGTTCGGTATCGAAAAAGCCATTTAAACTGTCGGTAATATCGTTAACGACCCCCATGTACCGCAATGGAGAAATTGCTCTTTTGACCTGCGCGGTAGGCGGATTTAACCGGAACGGGACATTGATATTTTTGGGCACACTCTGCGGCTGCCAGGCCTGATTCAGGTCAACTGGGCGCAAATCAATTTGGTAGACTCGCCACGAGGCTTTCTGACTTCCAAACGCAACATAGGTTTCCCATAACCCGGTTTTCTTTAGCTCTTCAACCGTTGCAGAGTAGTTATATATTTTACCCCGTGCCGTTATTGAAAAGGTCAGAACCAGTAACCGTGCACTTTTTTTGTTGAGTAAGTCCTGCAGTAACCAGCGGCTACGACGGATATTAAAGACTGAACCGAAACTTATTTGGTTCAGTTCGTTTATCCAGTTATTTAAGATGAACCGGTTGTTATCCGTGGTTAAGACATAATCGGCAACAAGTTGACGGTTAGATTCAGAAAAGAACACCGGAAGTTGCTGCATTCTGGGCAACAGAAGCTGTTCATGACCTTTAGTGATGATGGTGTTGTAGGTGTTATCGACATTGACTCGGTAGCGCTTTTTGTAGCCGTTGATAAAGCGGTGAAAAAACTTATCCAGTTCGGCAGAGTGGTAGTCGGGGTCCCGGTTTAATTTGAGATAGTGCTTGTTGTCAATCTCCTGTACACCAACAACGCGGTATGGGATGCGAGTATCGGGATCTACCGTGAACTCTTTTGCCAGCCCGGTAAAGTAAAGCGATATCAGTTCGTCGTACTGAAAGCTATGCTCGTCATCTACACGCACGCGCATGCCGGTAATTGAAATATCCGTTGTTACCGCGTTATAAGTTTGTCCTTTACTGTCTTCAAGACCAACTTCGATGGTAAAATTCATCCGTTCTTCGGCACGATACGGGTATTGGCCAAAGTGAAAGGTCTCCAACAAGTAGGATTCGGCTTCATTATCAGCATTAGGAAAGGGCGATTGACCATTTAAAGGCTCGGCGTTATGGTCGGCTAAACTTTGGGCAAAAGCTCTTTCTTCTTCACGAGCCTGGCGCAGATGGTTATCAGCATCCAGAATTTGCTCGAAAGTATCTTGTGTGAAAACGCCTTTATAGGTTTCCAGGCCGCGCTCAAAAATTTCAATGGCGACATCGTCAAGTTGATGCCTGCGGCCGTTGTACTCGTAAGGGTGACATTCACCGTCTACTTGATTACGTAAATCAACGGTACGGTGACAAGGAGCCGCCAAACGTCTAAGCTCCATTTTTAGTTTGAAGCGGGTCGGACCATCTTCGTTTTCAGTTAAAGACTGAAACAGCGTATCAAAGTCGGTATCGTAAACGAGCGGCTTTAACTGATCGATAAGTTGGTCAAAATACTGATTAGGCATCGAAGTCTACTATTTTTTATAATTATTCTTGAGTAATACCTCATCATAAAACGAGAAGCAGACGAATGGCAAAAGCAAAAAGTGCATATGTGTGTAATGACTGTGGTGCAGACTTCCCTCGTTGGCTGGGACAATGCACGGAATGTAAGGCCTGGAATACGCTTACTGAAATTCGTTTAACGTCTAAAACAACCTCTAATTCGTCAGACCGTCGGGGCTTTAGTGGTATTACCGATGCCAGGGTTCAGACTCTTAACGAGGTCGACTTGCAGGAAGTCCCGCGTTTCAGCTCGGGTTTTCAGGAATTTGACCGGGTTTTAGGTGGTGGTGTAGTCCCCGGTTCGGCAATACTGATAGGTGGTTCACCCGGTGCCGGTAAGAGTACTTTATTATTGCAAACCCTATGTAAGTTGGCGGAGCGTATGCCAGCGCTTTACGTGACCGGTGAGGAATCTTTGCAGCAGGTAGCAATGCGGGCACAGCGGCTTAATCTGCCAACCGACAAATTGCGCATGCTCTCTGAAACCTCGGTAGAAAGTATTTGTCAGCTGGCCGACAAAGAAAAACCTGCCATTATGGTCATTGATTCCATTCAGGTAATGCATATGGCTGACATTCAGTCAGCGCCGGGCAGTGTTTCGCAGGTTCGTGAGGCGGCAGCTTTTTTAACGCGCTACGCAAAGCAAAAGAACGTTGCCATTATTATGGTAGGACACGTGACCAAAGAAGGGCATTTGGCCGGGCCTAAAGTTCTGGAGCATTGCATTGACTGCTCTGTACTTCTGGATGGCTCATCAGACTCGCGCTATCGCACTCTGCGCGGTACTAAAAATCGCTTTGGTGCAGTGAACGAGCTTGGCGTATTTGCGATGACAGGCGGTGGTTTGAAAGAGGTTTCAAATCCATCGGCTATATTCCTGCAACGAGCGGAGGACCAGGGAAATGGCTCGGTTGTTATGGTGGTTTGGGAAGGTACGCGACCGCTATTGGTTGAAATTCAGGCGCTGGTTGATTACTCGGCTCTGGCAAACCCACGCCGGGTTGCTGTGGGGCTGGAACAAACGCGATTAGCATTATTACTGGCTGTTTTGCATCGGCACGGTGGCTTGCAGGTGTCTGATCAGGACGTTTTTGTGAACGTTGTTGGTGGCGTTAAAGTCTCCGAAACGTCAGCAGACTTAGCGTTGTTGCTTGCCATTGTCTCCAGCTTTAAAGGAGAACCATTGCCGCGCGAATTAATTGTGTTTGGTGAGGTTGGTTTGGCCGGTGAGATACGCCCGGTACCTAATGGCCTGGAGCGATTAAACGAAGCGGCTAAACACGGTTTCAAAAAAGCCATTGTGCCTGTCGGTAATGCGCCAAAAACGTCACCAAAAGGCATGGAAGTGATTGGCGTGAAGAACCTTCAACAAGCACTGGATGTGATGTAGCTTGCAGAAAAAAGGGAGCTCTATGCTCCCTTTTGATACCCAGCCTATTAACCAATAGGTTTGTATTTAATGCGATGTGGCTCCATCGCCTGCTCACCAAATTTCTCTTTCATGTAAGCTTCATAGTCGCTGTAGTTACCTTCGTAGAAGATCACTTCGCCTTCGTCGCGGTAATCCAGAATATGGGTAGCGATACGGTCAAGGAACCAGCGGTCGTGCGAGATAACCATGACAGAGCCCGGGAATTCCAGAATGGCTTCCTCAAGTGCGCGCAAGGTTTCAACGTCCAAGTCGTTGGTTGGCTCATCGAGCAACAGAACGTTACCGCCGGCTTTTAACAGCTTAGCTAAATGCACCCGGTTACGTTCACCACCAGATAGCTCGCCAATGCGTTTTTGTTGGTCGGTACCGCGGAAGTTAAAGCGACCGACATAAGCGCGACCATTAACTTCAAAGTTACCAATCTTCAGGATGTCGTTACCGTCAGTAATTTCTTCAAAGACGGTTTTCTTGTCATCCATGTTGTCGCGGAACTGATCAACACTGGCCAGTTGCACGGTTTCACCCAATTCGATAGAACCACTGTCCGGTTTTTCTTCGCCGCTGATCATACGGAACAAGGTTGATTTACCCGCGCCGTTAGGGCCGATAATACCGACAATAGCACCTTTAGGAACACTGAAGCTTAGGTTGTCGATAAGCTGGCGCTTCTCGTAAGCCTTACTAATACCGTTAACTTCAATGACCTTATCACCCAGGCGAGGGCCTGGCGGAATAAACAACTCGTTGGTCTCGTTACGTTTCTGGTAGTCGCCACTTTGCAGCTCTTCAAAGCGATTAAGACGTGCTTTGCTTTTCGCCTGACGGCCCTTGGGGTTAGTACGTACCCACTCCAGCTCTTGTTTAATGGTGCGCTGGCGTGCTTTTTCTGAACGCTCTTCCTGCTCCAGGCGTTTCTCTTTCTGTTCCAGCCAGGAAGAGTAGTTACCTTCCCATGGAATACCATAGCCACGGTCAAGTTCAAGGATCCAACCAGCAACGTTATCAAGGAAGTAACGGTCGTGGGTAATGGCAACGACGGTGCCTGTGTAATCGTGCAGGAAACGTTCAAGCCAGGCCACAGATTCCGCATCCAGGTGGTTGGTAGGCTCGTCTAACAGCAGCATATCAGGCTTAGATAACAGTAAGCGGCAAATCGCGACTCGGCGTCTTTCACCACCCGACAAGTTGCCTATTTTGGCATCCCACTCAGGTAAGCGCAGTGCATCGGCTGCACGTTCAAGAATATTGTCGATGTTGTGACCGTCTTTTGCCTGTAGTAAAGCTTCTAGTTCGCCTTGCTCTTTTGACAGGGCGTCAAAGTCCGCATTTTCGTCGGCGTAAGCTGCGTAAATTTCATCGAGTTTAGCGAAGGCCTCTTTAACATCCGCCACCGCTTCTTCAACGGTTTCTTTCACCGTTTTATTTTCGTCCAGTTGTGGTTCCTGAGGCAGATAACCAATTTGAGTTCCCGATAAAGCGCGGGCTTCACCTTCGTACTCTTTATCAACACCCGCCATAATGCGTAATAAGGTTGACTTACCGGCACCGTTGACACCCAGAACACCAATTTTGGCCCCCGGAAAAAACGACAGAGAAATATCTTTTAAGATGGTTTTCTTAGGTGGAACAACTTTGCTCACCTGAGACATTGAATAGATATATTGCGCCATAGCGACGTAAAATCCTTCCTATCAACAAAAAAGTTACTGCATAGTTTACTGTTATTTACGAACATCCCCAAACTTTGTTGCGCTGAACTAGGCACTCATTTGTGTTTTAAGGTAAAATACCGGACAAATTAAGACCATTTAATGATTTGGAGAGCTGTAATGCTGAAATCTGAGATGAACATTGCCGACTTTGATGCGGACTTATGGCAGGCGATGCAAGGTGAAGTTGAACGTCAGGAACAACACATTGAACTGATTGCATCAGAAAACTATACCAGTCCGCGGGTTATGCAGGCTCAGGGCTCGCAGCTAACCAATAAATACGCAGAAGGCTATCCGCATAAGCGCTATTACGGGGGCTGCGAGTTTGTCGATAAAGTCGAAGACTTAGCTATTGAGCGCGCAAAGCAACTGTTTGGTGCTAAGTACGCAAACGTTCAGCCGCACTCAGGTTCTCAGGCAAATACCGCAGCTTTCATGGCTCTTATGGAAGCCGGTGATACTTTCCTTGGTATGAGTCTGGCTCACGGCGGTCACTTAACTCACGGTTCCGGGGTTAATTTTTCAGGCAAACTCTACAACGCGGTTTCATATGGTTTGGATGAGTCCACTGGCGAAATCGATTACGCCGAAGTTGAAAAGCTGGCGCAAGAACATAAGCCGAAAGTGATTGTTGCAGGCTTCTCAGCCTACTCTGGTATTGTTGACTGGAAAAAGTTCCGTGAAATTGCTGACAAAGTCGATGCCTATCTAATGGTCGACATGGCTCATGTTGCAGGCTTAATTGCCGCCGGTGAATATCCTAACCCGGTACCTTATGCTCACGTTGTTACGACGACCACACACAAAACTCTTGCGGGTCCACGTGGCGGTTTGATCATTTCAGGTAGTGACGATGAGAAATTACACAAGAAGTTAAACAGCGCGGTATTCCCGGGTAACCAGGGTGGCCCACTTTGCCATGTTATTGCTGGTAAAGCGGTTGCTTTCCAGGAAGCCTTGCAGCCGGAATTTAAAGAATATCAAAAGCAGGTATTAGTGAACGCCAATGCTATGGTTAAAACCATGCAGGCGCGCGGCTATAAAATCGTCTCCAATGGCACTCAGAACCACTTGTTCCTGGTTGACTTAATTGACAAAGATATTACCGGTAAAGATGCGGATGCAGCTTTAGGTAATGCTTTTATTACCGTGAACAAGAATGCCGTGCCTAATGATCCGCGCTCACCGTTTGTCACTTCAGGTTTGCGTTTAGGCACACCGGCTATTACCCGTCGTGGTTTTAAAGAAGTAGAAGCCGAGCAGGTTGCGAACTGGATTTGCGATGTTCTGGATGACATTTCTGATGAAAGCAAAATCAGCGAAGTTCGCGAGCAAGTAAAAGCGTTATGCGCCAGGTTTCCTGTTTACGGTTAATGAATAGCAGTTGTAAAGCGCACTTAAAGGAGTCAGGCAATGCATTGTCCATTTTGCGGCACACAAGATACTAAGGTTATCGATTCGCGACTTGTTGCGGATGGGGCCTCGGTTCGTCGCAGGCGTGAATGCAACCATTGCAAAGAGCGCTTTACGACCTTTGAAACGGCAGAGCTGATTATGCCGCGAGTCATCAAAACCGATGGTTCGCGTGAACCATTTAACGAAGATAAGCTGCGCAACGGTTTATTAAGAGCGTTGGAAAAGCGTCCTGTGAGTCTTGAACTGATGGAGCAGGCAATCAACAAAATAAAGTCGAGCATACGCGCCACCGGTGAGCGCGAAATTAGCAGCAACTTTATCGGTAGTTTGGTTATGGAAAACCTGAAACAGATTGATAAAGTTGCTTATGTTCGTTTTGCGTCGGTGTACCGTTCTTTCGAAGATATCCGTGAGTTTGGTGAAGAAATCGCACGCCTGAATGACTAATTTATTAGAACAACAGTTTGACCATATAATGATGCACCGCGCGTTAAAACTCGCGCGGCGTGGGTTAATGACAACCCGGCCTAACCCGGCTGTGGGCTGTGTCATTACTGTCGGCGAAGAAGTTATCGCAGAAGGTTGGCATCATCAGGCAGGTGAAGCTCATGCCGAAGCTCATGCTTTGCGGTTTGCAGGTACAAAGGCAAAAGGGGCAACCGCTTATGTCACTCTTGAACCCTGCAGCCATATTGGACGAACTCCGCCTTGTGCCGACGCTCTGATTGAAGCTGGCGTTGCCCGCGTTGTTGTGGCTATGCGGGATCCTAATCCCCGCGTCAGTGGTAACGGGATTAAGCGTTTAGAAGAGGCAGGCATACGTGTTGACGTTGGTACGTTGCAGTCCGCAGCCGAGAGTTTGAACCCCGGTTTTATTTCCCGCATGACACGACAACGCCCGTGGCTCACCTTAAAAATGGCGACTTCACTCGATGGGAAAACCGCTTTGGCGGACGGTCGCAGTCAGTGGATTACCTCTGCGGAATCTCGCAGTGACGTGCAGACTTATCGCGCTCAGGCAGATGCTATTTTGACCGGCGCAGCAACGGTCTTAGCTGATAACCCGAAGCTTACCGTACGAGTTAATCAATGGCCGGCATCACGACCGCTACCTGAACCATTAAAACAACCAGTACGTATTATTATCGACAGCCAACATCGGGTGAATGATGATGCCCGGGTGTTTGAGTCACCGGCGCCTGTTTGGCTGGTACGCACAACGCCGGGCAAGGCCTCTCGGCACCCACATTGCCATGAGCTTATTATTGAAGCAGACAGAGACGGCAAAGTGTGTTTAAAAGCACTGATGATTGAATTAGCTAAACGTGAAATCAATCAGGTGTGGACAGAGTGCGGCGCTAGTCTGGCAGGTGCGCTTATTGAACAGCAACTCTGTGACCGAATGATGATATACAGCTCTGCTCAAATACTGGGTCACCATGGCCGTTCGGTTATCGACATGAGTGAACCATTAGAATTAGCTTCAGCGCCAAGATTTAAAGTTATTGATCGCCGGCAAGTTGGCCCGGATCAACGCTTGGTAGCAGTACCTCAAACACAAGATTAAGGGTAAAGCGTTATGTCACTGCATAGCACAGAAGAGATTATTGAAGACATTCGTCAGGGAAAAATGGTTATCCTGATGGATGATGAAGATCGCGAAAACGAAGGCGACATCATTATTGCCGCTGAGTGCGTAACGCCTGAATCCATTAATTTTATGGCGCGCTACGGTCGTGGACTTATCTGCTTAACGCTCACCGAGGAACGTTGTAAGCAACTTAACCTTCCGTTAATGGTCGATAAAAACAACGCGCCTTATGCAACAAACTTTACGGTTTCCATTGAAGCCGCAGAGGGAGTAACAACGGGGATCTCTGCTGCCGACAGAGCGAAAACAGTGCTGGACGCCGTTAAAAAAGATGCTAAGCCCGAAGATTTAGTTATGCCGGGTCATATTTTCCCGTTAAAAGCGAAATCTGGTGGGGTGCTTAACCGCGCCGGACATACCGAAGCCGGTTGCGACTTAGCGCGTTTAGCTGGCTTTGAGCCTGCATCGGTTATTGTCGAAGTGTTAAACGAAGACGGCACCATGGCGCGTCGCCCTGACCTTGAAGCTTTTGCTAAAGAGCATGACATTAAAGTAGGCACCATTGCTGACCTTATTGAGTATCGCTCAATCCAGGAGAAAACCATTGAACGTGTCGCAGAATGCAGCCTGCCTACAGCCTTTGGTAAGTTTCATTTGGTGACTTATCAGGACACGATAGACAAGCAGGTGCATTATGCACTGGTTCATGGCGACTTATCCCAGGATAAGGTAACGAATGTGCGTGTTCACTTACAGGACACTTTCCATGACACCTTTTTAACCGAACGAGCTGCCAAGCGCAGCTGGCCAATTCAAAAGGCGATGTCTTATATTGCTGAACATGACGGCGTATTGGTGATTATTGGTCGTCAACAAACACCGGATAATATCATTGCACAGGTTCAGGAGTTTGAGGCACAGGACAAAGGTGAGCACAAACCTACTGCGTCAGCTTCAAATGCTTCACGGAATGTCGGTTTAGGTTCACAGATTTTGGCTGATCTTGATATTCACAAGATGCATTTAATGAGTTCACCAAAACGCTATTCGGCTTTATCAGGTTTTGGGCTTGAAGTAGTCGACTTTATTGAAGATAAAGACTGATTAAGCGTAACGCTTTTGAAATTCATTCAGGAGTTGTTGGTGAGTTGGCGTGGCAATACCTGCCGACTCACCTGTTTTAATCAAGTAACCGGTTAATTGGTCTATTTCAGTGCGCCTTTGCTGCTTGATATCCTGCAACATCGATGAGCTATTTAGCGCCGTCTCTTGTGCAACTTTCAATACTTCCCGGTGGCACATCTTAGCATCTAAGACTACGTTCTGAGTTTCAGCCACAGCAACGGCTTCGTTAACCAAACTTACGATTTGAGATTGCCATTTATCTTCAAGTAACTTGCCATTCTGGCACCCATAAATGGCTGTTAATGGGTTTATTACACAGTTAATTATTAACTTTAACCAGCGTCGCTGGCTAATATTCTGCTCAAGTACAAGTGGCGGGAAGGCGTGTTGAAGGGGTGACCAGGGCTCTGACTCTTCTTGTCTGACTTCAAGCCAACTGCGACCCGTGCCTCTGTGCTCAATACGAATAATACCGTTTTCGTTTTTGCTCTTAACTGCTCCATGAGTCGTCACCATAGGATGCAAATTAAGCTGCCTTAATGTCTTAGGTAGCTCAACCATGCCGTTATGACTCAAAACAATAGGCATACTTTTATCAAAACCTTCAAGCGCTGTTATGTGCTGCAAGGCACTAATAACATCAAAAGCTTTAACGGCAACAATGAAGACACTATTTTTCGGTATTGGTAATTGAGTTGCAGGAACTTTATAGTTTCTTTTCTCATGTGCGCGAACAAGTTGCCATTCAATAGTTGCCGCCCGGTTATGGCGTGATAACACAGAAACCGATTCGCCGTTATCGCATAACCCGCTGGCAATAAGCCCACTTACGGCTCCGGGGCCTAGCGTAATCCAGTGGTATTTAATTGGCATCACGCTGTTTCTCCAATGCCGTTAACGGCTTACGAATAAACCAAAGGAAAACCAGACTGGGTATGACCATAACCGCGGTTAGGACAAAAAACAGTGCCCAGTTACCCTGCATAGAGTCAACAATAACACCGCTGTAGGACGCTAGCATGGTTTTACCCAGGGTCCCCAGTGAGGCCATCAATGCGTATTGGGTTGCGGTGAAAGTCCGGTTACAGAGCAGGCTGATAAAAGCAACAAAGGCAACGGTAGACCAGGCACTGGTAAAGCCATCAACCAATACAGCGCTTAAAAAGAGGTTAGTATCGGGGCCGACTAACGCTATCCAGGAAAACATCAGGTTGGATGACGCCATAGCAATACCGCCAATCATTAAGCCTTTAACAATGCCCAGGCGCAGGTTGACTGCGCTGCCAAGCAAAGCAAATACAATAGTCACCCACCAGGTAACGAGTTTGGAGTAGGTACCAATTTCTGCGTTTGTGAACCCAATCTCTTTATAAAAGACTATTGACATACGACCAAGAAAGGCCTCACCAATTTTAAACAAAAAGATAAAGGCAAGAATGGATAAGGCCAGCTTTACACCGTTTCGGGAAAAGAATTCGGCTATTGGCTGAACAACAGTAATAGAAATGCGTTCTTTCATTGCTGGCCAAAAGTTAGTCAGCTTTGTTTTTATCGTGGGATCGCTATGATAAGTCGTACGACGCACAAAGAGTACAACAACGGCCAGAGCAAGCATAACGCAGCCCAGACCGAAATAAGCATGCTGCCACTGCCAGTCAACGCCATCGACAATGAAAAAGGGTAAAGCACCTAAGCCGCTGTAACCTGTCCACCAGCCAGCTGTCGTCATTGCAGCCCCGGCATTTTGTAGACGTCCCTCGGTTTCAGCAAAAGACTCAATCCTATAGGCATCAATGGCTATATCCTGAGTCGCGGAACTAACCGCTATGCCCAGAGCAATAAAGCCGGCTAAGTGCAAATTGCTTGTAATATCCAGGCTCGCCAGCGCAAAGCATCCTGCTGCAATGAGTGCCTGACACAGAAATATCCAGCTCCGTCTTTGTCCTAACCAACGAGTCAGGAGGGGAAGCTTGAGGTTATCAATAAGAGGGGACCACAAGAAGTTAATGGAATAGGCACCAAAAACCGCTCCAAAATAGCCGATGACCGAGCGCGTGAGTCCTACTTCCTGTAACCAGGCAGATAAAGCCGAGCCAATCATTACCCATGGAAATCCGCTGGCAATACCCAGCACGAATATTACCCATACACGCGATTGACGATAAACTTGTAGATCCTGCCAGAACGTCGGTTTAGTGACTGCCATCAGTTTTGCGGTACAACCTCAATGCGTTTCAGAGTCGGCGGGTCAACCGGTACGTCGGCCCAGCCTATGTCATCACTGTAAGCCTGTGACTCTAGCTCAGCCATGGCCTCCAGCACTTCAATTCCCTCAACAATGCGACCAAAGACAGCGTATCCCCAGTCACCATCATCAGGATTGAGAGAGGTGTTGTCGTTTAAATTAAAGAAAAACTGACGGGTGCCGCTGTGAGGCTCTCGTTCCCGCGCCATAGCAATAGTCCCGTATTCATTTTTCAAGCCATTACCTGACTCATTGACGATTTTCTCGTAAGAGGGTTTGTCCTGAAAGTTTTTGTCATAACCACCGCCCTGAATGACAAAACCGGGTACTAAGCGGTGGAATATGGTGCCGTTATATTGTGCTTTTTTAACGTAACGGAAAAAGTTTTTAACCGTTAAGGGAGCAGCGTCTCGGTTTAACTCAACCACAATATCACCCATAGAGGTCACCATCTTTACTCGTGGAAAAGGATTATCTGGCTGAATTTCAGCGTGACTGAAACTGAGAAAGAAGGTAGCGGCAACGCCCAGTAAATACTTCGACCACTTCATGATTAAAAGTCCTCTTGTTCTGGCAGACGCAGTTTAGGATCATTGGCAATGTCAGACAGCACAGAGTTCAACAGTTGTTTAAATTGTCGTTCAATTGTGGCCTGAGCAGGTTTCAGACCGCCTGTTGAGCTGTAGGTTCCGGAGTAAAAGTTACTGTATCTACGATTAGCGCGCATTGCTTCGACTCGTATGGTCACACTGTGCTCAAGCTCGTATTTAATCGTGTGCAGGGTGGCGTCAACCAGCGCTTTTTCAATAGTGACATACCAGGTTAAGCCTTTGTTGCTGCTCGAGCCTGTTACCGGCTGCAGTGCTTCTTCAACGATAGCTGTTAAAGGTCTTTGAGCGGGCGCGAACTCTGCTTTGTCCTCTTCTTTCTTATGACGATACAGGTAGGAGTAGGAGCGTTTATCCTCAACTTTCAACTGGTTTACTTTAGTATTAAGGCTATTTGTAACAGCATCAGCACTGATGATTAATGGATCAGGTTGGCTTTGACAGGCACTAATAAAAAGCGCAAAAGTAGCTGCAAGTATTATTCGAAACATATGATTTATCCTTTTTCCTGGCGGTCATTCACCTGACGTCGATTCGTGCTATGATACGATGAAACGGTATCGTCATAAAACACTCTATCATTATGAGGATACTAGCCGACAGAAGTAAAAGGTTTTGCCGTGACTAAATTTGCTGAAATTACCGGTTGGGGAAAATGTCTGCCACCGGCTGTAATGACCAATGATGACCTTGCGACCTTTCTTGAAACATCTGATGAATGGATTGTTTCACGAACAGGAATTTCTGAACGTAGAGTGAGCCATGTCGGGACATCTGAGTTGGCAACTGTAGCGGCGCGAAACGCGCTGGCAGCAGCTGACTTAGACCCCAGCGAACTTGATCTCATTATTGTCGGTACTTGCACTGCGGACGAAATCATCCCAAACGTCGCCTCGGCTGTACAGCGGAACATTGGTGCCAAAGACGCTGCTGCGTTTGATTTAAATGCTGCTTGCAGCAGCTTTTTATACGCTATGCATGTGGCGACTCAGTCGATAAAGACTGGTGCTCATAAAAAGGTTTTGCTCATTGGAGCAGAACGTCTTACCCGGATTCTTGACTGGACTAAACGCGAAAGTGCCGTGCTATTTGGTGACGGGGCCGGTGCTATGGTGCTTGAAGCATCAGATGAAGAAGTCGGCTTACTGGCCAGTCATATTAGCTGTGATGCGGATGCCCGTGATGTCCTCAGCCTTGATTTCGGCTTAAGCTTTGACCGTTTCGGTTTTGACGGAATTATGCAGTTTGATTTTGTTGGTCAGGAAATCTTTAAACGTGCCGTAAAAGGTATGAGTGCTGCAGTAGAGAATGTCTTCCAGCAAACAGGAATGACAACCGACGATATCGACGCGCTTATCCCACATCAGGCGAACAAACGACTCATCGATTTTCTCGGTAAAATGTGCAAAGTACCGAGTGAAAAAACGGTTATTAATATTCAGAAGTACGGAAATACTTCTTCAGCAACCTTACCTATTGCCTTTGCTGAGGCAGCTGATAACGGCATTATTAAGCCGGGTGATAGTATTATGTCGGCGGTATTTGGTGGTGGACTCACTTGCGGAGCCGGTTTAATTAAGTGGGGGCAGAGAGTCACGCCGAAACGACCTAACCAGATGGAGTTACCAGCCGGCGATAAAACGGCGCTGGAACTTATTGTCCCAATGCATGAAGCGACAAAAAAAGCGTGGAAAAACCGCGGTCAGTAGACGGTGACAGGAGACGGATTTTGAGTACTGAAGAGCTCGTACAGATTTCACAAGATAACGGCGTTGTTCGTATACGGCTAAATCGACCTGAAAAGAAAAATGCTTTTACCCAGGATATGTACACAGCGTGTAACGAAGCATTGAAAGCTGCGGACGCTGACAACTCAATTCATGCGGTACTTTTTGAATCCAGTGGTGACAGCTTTTCTGCGGGGAACGATTTAAATGACTTCTTAGCGGTTGAGAACTTAGACGAGTCGGCGCCACCATTTAAATTCCTGCATACGCTGGCGCGTGTCGAGGTTCCTGTTGTTGCGGCTGTTAACGGGTTAGCGATAGGTATTGGGACTACTTTGCTGTTGCATTGCGATATTGTTTACAGTAGCGATGAAGCCGTATTTGCCTTGCCTTTTGTACAGCTGGGGCTGTTACCTGAGGCCGCCTCTAGTCTCTTACTACCGCAAATTTGTGGTTATCAAAAAGCGGCGGAGTTGTTGCTACTTGGTGAAAGCTTTGATGCGCAGGCGGCGCAGCAAGCGGGCTTTGTTAACCATATTGTTTCGCTTGAACGTCTGCCCGTTGTGGTTGATGAAACGCTCGATAAGCTGCGTAAACAATCCAGTAAGTCGCTACGAATTTCTAAGCGGTTACTTAAGCAGCCGGCTGAATCTGTCTCTGATCGCATCAGTCGGGAAGCGACGTTTTTTGCTAAAGCATTAAGTTCAGATGAAGCTCGTCAGGCTATTGCGGCAAAGCTGCAGAAAAAGTAAGCAAAAGGTTAGCTGCGGGTTGTTTCGGTCGAATAACTGGTTCATAATGCAGCCCGCTTTGAATAAAGCGTTTATGGTGACTCTGCGGGTCCCCTCGCAACGCTAACTGGCGAACCCGGTCAGGCCCGGAAGGGAGCAGCCGTAGTCAGGGATGTGTGTGCCGAGGTGTGGCTGGTAGAGTCGCCACCCAATTTTATTAATCGCCATCAGGGCGTTTCCTTCCTTTAAGAAATTCCAATGCTTCCGTTATTGCTTTATGTACTTGCATCTCCATATCCAGTCGCTTTGAAGGGGGCAAGAAGAATGCCATATCCACCTCGTGTCGAATGTAGCGGGGCGGTAACTGATTAAGTACCAGACAACATAGGTCAGAAAGAAACTCCTGACTGTATTGCTTTTCTAGTTCTAACTCTTCTATTCGGTCGGCAACTAAGCGTTCATAGTAATTGTGGATGTCATCGTCAAACTTCATACGTTTTTCCTTCTGTTAGTAGCTGACTCTCAGTATAAACATGATAGCTGGCTCTTAGTAGTTGAGCATGAGCGCGGACTAAACGATCTAAGTTACGTTGATAACCGCCTCCGATAACGGCAGCCAGGGGAATATCTTCACACTTTGCAAAGCCTAGTACAGAAAGGTCACGTTGAAAAATTCCGGCAAGGCTAATATTCAGATGGCCGAGCTCATCACGTTGATAAATATCAACACCGGCGTCGTATAAAATAAGGTCGGGCTTAACGTCCCGCTTAATAAACTGCAGGGTCTCCTGCAAAGTATCCAGGTATTGCTGATCGGACGTATGTTTGGCTAAGGGTTTGTCTAAGTCAGACTCAACTTTAGAGAACGGAAAGTTGCGCTCGCCATGGAGTGAGCAAGTAAAAACTCTGTCGTCATTAGCAAATAGAGTAGCCGTTCCGTCTCCCTGGTGAACATCGGTATCCAATATCGCGATTTTTAAGCTTGGGTACTTAAGCAACAGTTCATTACAGGCAATTGCCAAATCATTGATTAAGCAAAAACCACTTCCCCAGTCTTTATGAGCATGATGGTAACCTCCGGAGAAGTGAATGGCGATACCACGAGTTAATGCCAACTCAGTGGTTAACAGAGTTCCTCCGGCTGAGGTTAATGTGCGCTGCAATAAGCTTTCCGACCAGGGGAAGCCAATGCGGCGCCAGAGTGTCTTTTCCATGCTGTTTTGGCGAAGCTGCTCAATGTAACCTGAACAATGCGTACGGCCGACTTGCTGCCAACTAAGAGCGCTTGGTTTATGCCATTGGTGTTCTTTGGCCCCGTGCTTAATTGCCCAATTTTTTAATAAACGGTATTTTTCTATTGGGTACCGATGCCGGGGAGGTAAGTTTAATTCACTATATATAGGTGAATAAATAAAAGGGACGTCAACCTTCTTCATAACGACTGATCTTTTTCTCCAGAGTATCAATAGCCATTTGGCATCGGTTAAGTCGTTGCTGGGCTCGTTGTATTAACACCGTATTGTTTTGAGAAACGGCGTTATCCAGGTTTTCGGTCAACCGTCTTTCATAGTCTCTGTAAGTAACAAGCTGTTGATGCAATTGCTGAATCTTATTTTGTGCCGTAATGCGGCTGTCTTGTTCTTGCTTAGGAAGCTTATTAATACGCAATGCCGTGGTTAAAGCTTCCAATTGCAGGCTCAGACGCTCCGCAAGATAATACTGAGCTTGTTGACCTTCAGTTCTTTGAAGCTGAGCAAAGGTGTCCTGAGTTTCAGTTACGTAATCAATTGCCAGATTAGAGCGTTTGCTGAAAAGTGATGGACTGAACCATTTTTCGCTCAGTTCGTTCTGCTTTTGTCGATTTTTTGCATCGATCTGCTCAGCACGCTCACTTAAATTAGTGAGCAGCTGTTCAATATGTTGTATTGACGTTGCATTTAATATCTCTCTCATGCCTTTATCTTAAAGGAATTTGGAACTTAGGTCACTAAATTGGGTCTGTCATTGAATATAGGTCGACGAATTAGTTGTTTAAAAAACGTTGAAATTCAAAAGTCAGTGTTGTTCGCCGATCAAAAAGTGATACTATTCTAGAAGGAGTAATATCCAGAGTTAGGTAGATAAGCACCTAAATTCAGGGTATGAAAAGAGTTGACGACAGGATGTTGTCCGAGAAAAAATCTGGAAATTACGCGACTCCAGATCCGTGTTCTACACTGGATATATAGCGACAGCTATAGCGCGGTTGACTCAGTTTACTTGGTTGACAGCGTATAGTCATCGTGGGAGTATTCATTGGTATTGCTGCATTTTAGGCAATAAAAATAAAGTGTAGAACTAGATCTTTTCGTCATTCAAACAACTGGTGTTTCGCGCCTTAGGCGTTGAAGCGGAAGTTAAGTCAAATTGGTTGGGAACTATGACCAAAGTAATCAAAAGAACCAAACTCGCTGCAACCCTGATGGGTGTGATGGCGTTTGCTGGCACCGGCGTTGCCGCTGCACAGCAAGTAGATGTAGCTAAGCTACAAAACGAAGAGAAGAAGATTTTGAACGCTGACGAACAGTCGCAAGAGAAAATCAACTCTTTGTTCGAGCAGAGCCAAGATCTTCTTATCGAGTATCGCTCAGTTGTTTCTGAGTACGAGAACTTGAAAGTCTATAACGATCACGTTCAGCGTTTGGTCAATGACCAAAACGCGACGCTTGAGTCTCTTCAGAAACAAATTGATGGAATCGAACGCACTAAGCAGGGCGTTGTTCCTTTGATGTATGAAATGATTGATTCGCTTGAACAGTTCGTGAAATTGGACATTCCAATTCACCGTGAAAAGCGTATGGATCGTGTTGAGCGCCTGCGTGACATCATGGACAGCTCAAGTGTTTCTACATCAGAGCAGTTCCGCCAAATCATCGAAGCTTATCAGACTGAAATGGACTACGGTTCAGGTTTGATTTCTTACCAGGGTAACCTGGAAGTTGACGGTGAGAAAGTGGCTGTTGATTATTTCCACATGGGTCGTGTTGCATTCTTAGCGCAGTCTTTAGACTTGAAAAATGCTTGGATCTACAACAACGAAACCGATGAGTGGACTGCTTTGGAAGACGAGTTTATCCGTCCTCTGACCCAAGCGATTCGTATGTCGCGT
The DNA here is from genome assembly GCF_051842325.1 of Idiomarina sp. ST10R2A5. NCBI lineage: Bacteria > Pseudomonadati > Pseudomonadota > Gammaproteobacteria > Alteromonadales > Idiomarinaceae > Idiomarina > Idiomarina sp. ST10R2A5. The sequence goes on from NZ_JBNIEX010000010.1 coordinate 32,578, forward strand.
AAGCAGCTTGCTTACGATCTGGTGAAACTTCCAGTATTCGCAGCGGAGAGTGCAGAATGAATAAATTAGTTAAATCGTTAATGATTGCAGCAGCAGTCACCCTTTCTGCCGGTACGACTCTCGCTGCACAGGCTCAGGATGAAACTGAAGCTAAGAACCTTGATGAGCTGCTACAGCTTGTTGAGAAAAATCGTGTTTCTTCTCGTGAACTTAACGCTGAACGTGAGCGCGAGTTTACAGCTGCCCGTGCCGATAAGCAGGCTTTGCTTAACCAGGCTAAGCAGGAGCTAGAGGAAGAGAAAGCTCGGGGCAAACGTTTACAGGAAGAGTTTTCTGAAAACGAAGTCCAGTTGGCTAATAAAGAACAGGAACTTGAGAACGCCAAAGGTACCTTGGGTGAAATGTTCGGTGTTGTGCGTGGTGCAGCGACAGAAACTATCGGTCGTATTGCGACTTCTATCATCAGTGCACAGTATCCCGGTCGTGAAGACGTTCTGGAAAGTCTGTCTGAAGCGAAAGAACTTCCAACTTTGGAAGAACTTGAAGAGCTTTGGAAAGCGTTGCTAACTGAAATGGTAGAGTCAGGTAAAGTGGTTAAATTCAATACGGATGTAACCTTACTTGACGGTGGTAGTGAAACTCGTGAAGTGGTTCGTGTTGGTACCTTTAACTTAATTTCCGGTGACCAATACCTATTATATAATGATACCATAGAGCAAGTTCAGCCGTTAGGTCGTCAGCCTCAGGGGAGTGCCACTTCTCAAGCTGAAGAATTTGCTAATACCGACGAAGGTTATGAAGGTGTATTCCTTGACCCTTCAAAAGGTCAGATTCTTAGCTTGTTAACTGGCAAAGCGACTTTGGAAGAGCGTTATCATCAAGGTGGTACTGTTGGTTATGTTATTACTGCAGTATTAATTCTTGGTCTGTTAATTTCTGTATTCAAGTTGGTTACCTTGACAGCAGCTGCCGGAAAAATCCGTTCTCAGTTGAAGAATCCTGAACAGCCTAAAGACAACAACGCATTAGGTCGTATTCTAAAAGTTTATCAAGAGAATAAGAATGCAGATGTTGAAAACTTAGAACTGAAACTGGACGAAGCAATTCTGCGTGAAACGCCTAGAGTTGAAAGTGGCATTAATGTCATCAAGATTCTTGCGGCTATCGCGCCATTGCTTGGTCTGTTGGGTACGGTTGTTGGTATGATTGGTACTTTCCAGTCGATTACACTGTTTGGTACCGGTGATCCGAAAATCATGGCCGGTGACATCTCTATGGCGTTGGTAACAACGGCTATGGGTCTGATTGCGGCTATACCATTGATTTTGGCTCACAGTATTGTGGCTTCTCGCGGCAAGTCTATTGTTCATATTCTGGACGAGCAAGCAGCGGGTATCGTAGCCTCGCATTCGGAGAAGGAGTAACCCATGCTTTACCTGATGGAACTTTGGGAATCTATCAGGGATTTTCTGGCTACCGGTGGCGATGTCCTGTACATCGTCATGGGGGTGCTCTTTCTAATGTGGGTACTGATGATTGAGCGTTATTGGTACCTTACAAGTGCTTTCCCTAAACTTCGCAAAGAAATTATTGCGAAATGGGATGCCCGTAAGGACACCACCTCATGGTACGCCCATAGAATCCGTGAAGCATGGATTTCCGAAGCGAACGATAAACTGAATGCACGTATTCTGTTGATAAAAACTTGTGTTGCCTTATGTCCGTTAGTCGGACTGCTGGGTACCGTGACAGGTATGATTGCGGTGTTTGAAATCATGGCAGTACAAGGGACGGGTAACCCTCGTCTAATGGCGTCGGGTATCTCGATGGCTACTATCCCGACAATGGCGGGAATGGTTGCTGCGTTATCCGGTATGTTTTTCGCGACGCGTCTTGAAAGTAGAGCACGTAGAGCGAAAGAAGGCCTTGTTGACAGTTTGCCACATCACTAAGAGAGTAAAACTATGGCACGTAATCGTAATCGAGAAGAGGAAGATGCGTCGATCGACATGACGCCGATGCTCGACATCGTCTTCATTATGTTGATCTTCTTTATCGTAACGACCTCATTCGTCAAAGAAGCAGGTATTCAGGTTAATAAACCTGAAGCCAGTAACACGACCAAGGAGCCTTCAGCTAACATCTTTATCGCAATTCGCGATACTGGTGAAGTCTGGATGGACAAGCGTCAAGTAGATGTAGAGCGTGTAGGCGCAAACATTGAACGTATGCTTGCCGAGCAGCCGACTGACGTTGTTGTGATCCAGGCCGATAAGAAAGCTGAGCATGGTGTCGTTGTAGAAGTCATGGACCAGGTTAAGGAAGCGGGTATCGATAAGATATCCATAGCTGCGGAGAATAACTAATATGGTGCGCTTTTTAGTATCTTTACTACTAGGTGCCGCCGTTACGTTTGCTCTGTTTGCTTTCATGGCTTACTTAATCGGCGGAGGAGCGCAGCGCAACGAAGCGCCGCCTCCAACCCCGGTTATTGACATCGTAACGTCGCCACCTGAGTCTGACGTTCAGGAGCGTCGGCGTACTCCGCCGCCGCCACCGCCGCCGCCGGAGCAACCACCAGAAACACCACAGTCTGAGCCAGATACAACAGACAGTGGAATGAACATGAACATGGGTTTTGATGTTGATGTTGGTGGAGCTGATACAGGACTTTCTGGTCCAGGCGGAGGTTTAAGTTCTGACGGTGACGCAACACCAATTGTTCGAATTGAACCGCGTTATCCGCCATCAGCAGCCAGAAATGGCACCGAAGGTTGGGTACAATTGCGCTTCACTATCGATCAACAAGGTGGTGTAACTGATGTTGAAATCATCGATTCTGAACCTCGTCGAGTATTTGATCGTGAGGCACGGCGTGCGTTATTGCGCTGGAAATATAAGCCTAAGATTGTAGACGGTAAGCCTATTCGTCAGGAAGGCATGACCGTTCAGCTCGACTTCACAATGGATGGGAACTAAGAAATGAAATATATATTAAAAACATTTGTTAGTGTCCTGGCTTTTGCTTCGGTTATGTCGATGACAACGGTTCAGGCTTCGGCTCAGGATTTTGGCTTCAGCATACCGGATCAAGAGACCGTTGAGGCGCAAAAAAAAGCTCGCGACAATAAAGCTGCTTCGCAGAGTATTGGACGAGCTATCATGGACGCCTTCGAGCTGTATGAAGAAGAAAAAATTAAGGAAGCAATAGCTGTTCTTGAAGAACAGGATCCTGACCCAGGTTACGACTCTGCTTACCTGGGCCGCTTTCTTGGAAATCTTTATGCAGCTGATGAGCGCATGGCCGACGCTTTAGAAGTTTTGAAAGACGCTGTTGATCAAGACGTGCTTGGTTGGAACGACCAGGCAGCAGCGATGAAACTGGTAGGGCAGATTAGTCTTCAGGAAGAAAAGTACGAGCAGAGTCTTGAATACCTTAAAAATTGGATTCAATTTACAGGTAAACGCGACTCTCAAGTTTTCTTATATATGGCTAATGCCCACTATCAGTTAAAGAACTTTGCTAAGGTCATTCCGTTTGCAGAGGCATCTTTAGAAGCTGCAGATAAGCCAGAAAAGAACGTTTACAATTTGATGATGGCCTCTTACTACGAGCGTAAGATGTATCCTGAAGCAATTGGTGTTCTTGAAGAAGGTTTGAATAAGCTTCCAGAGGTTACTACTTGGTGGCCACAGTTAGCTCAATTCTACATGTTAGAAGAAAACTTATCTAAGTCTCTTCAAACTTTGGAAGTGGCGTATTTAGCCGGATATCTGAGTACAGAGAGCCAGTTTAAAATGTTGGTTCAGTTGTACGACAATGAGGGTATTCCGTATAAAGCAGCTACTACCATGGAAAAGCATGTAAAAGCTGGTGATATTGAGGAATCGGCTCGAAACTTTGCAACTATTGCAAACAGTTACCACAGAGCGAAAGAGCTTGATGAAGCCGTTTCTTGGTATGAGCGCGCAGCGGAAGCAACTAACGACTCTGGCGACAAAGGTGAATATTACCGTAAGCAAGGTAACTTGATGCTGTTGAATGAACAGTATATTGCGGCAACTGAACCTTTGAAGAGAGCCCTGGACTACCTTGAGCGTGAAGACGAAGGTCGTGTCTATATGTCATTAGCAGAAGCGTATTTCTATGGTGGTGACTATCGCCAGGCAATGCGGTATGTTGATGAAGCGGCAACCTTTGACGGTCAACGTCGCAGTGCTCGCAGCTGGAGAGGCTACATTAGGTCGACAGCAGAGCGAAAAGGTATCGATCTCGATTAATCACTTTTCGTTTGAACTGCACTGTAAAACCCGGCCACTGTGTCGGGTTTTTGTTTTTCAGAGGGTAATATGAAACCGAATTCAATAGGTCTCGGCTTAAGAAATGAGTTACTGGATGCTGCTTTAGCAGGTGATATTGATGCCGACTTCCTGGAGCTCGCGCCGGAAAATTGGATCCCTTTTAAAGGGCGTCGTTTAGAAACTCTGGCGAAAGTTGCCGAGAATTATCGCTTAACCAGCCACGGGTTGTCATTGTCTATTGGTAGCCAGGACCCCCTGGACTATGCTTTTCTGAAAGACGTTAAACAGTTTGTGTCGCAATTTAATGTTGAAATCTACAGTGAGCATTTAAGTTACTGCTCACATAAAGGACAGCTATACGACCTATTGCCTATACCTTTCACGGCCGATGCGGTTTCTCATGTTATAGACAGAATTAAAAATGTTCAGCACTATTTAGAAAGACCTCTAATATTGGAAAATGTATCTTATTACGCGAGTCCGGCACCTGAATTAAGTGAGTTAGACTTTATCTGTCAGGTGTTGAGGCGAAGCAATTGTAAGCTGCTACTTGATGTGAATAATGTCTTTGTAAACAGCGTGAATCACCATTATAACCCTCGAGATTTTATAGCTGGCTTACCCTCAGAAAAAATCGCCTACGGGCATATAGCGGGGCATCATGAGGAGTTCGACGATCTTTATGTTGATACGCATGGTGCTAAAGTAAAAGATGAAGTGTATGAGTTGTTGGATTACGCTTATAAGTGCCATGGCGTTTATCCGACTCTTCTGGAAAGGGACTTTAACTTCCCGGCTTTGTCTGAGTTAAATGGCGAGTTGAACCAAATTAGAGCGATACAAAAGCGCCATGAGTAATGACACATTCAAACAAATTCAGGACCGCTTTGTTCAGCAACTGAAAGATCCACAAAAAAACGTAGAAGAACCGTGGTTAGCTGATATTGAAGAGCGGCGGATGGCAATTTATCAGCGGTTACTCCGTAATAACATTTTTCGCTTTATAGACAGTGCTTTTCCGGTCCTCAAAAAGCTATGCGATGAAGAACAATGGCAAGCAACTAAAGAGCAGTTCTTTCGCTCTTTTTCGTCAAACTCTCCATACTTTACTGGTATTGCTAAAAGCTTTGTTGAGTATTTGCAGTCTGATAATGCACTTTTTGTCTTTGCTCCGGAACTCGCGCATTACGAATGGCTTGAACTCGAAGTGGAGCAAAAGCCGTGGCCGGAAAGCCATATTTGTGTGACAGATGAGCTTCATGAAGAGCAAATCATAGGCCTAAACCCAACGGCGGTTATTTCTGCATATCAGTATCCGGTTGACGAAATCGGTATTGAATTTAAACCGGAGAGACCGCTCTCACAACCGCGCTTTTTAGTTGTGTTTCGCGACGCGGAAGGAAAGGTTCGTTTTGTTCGTATAAATGCAATGACTTACCTGCTTTTAACAGAGCTACAAAGCCGCAATTATATTAGGCTGCAAGATTTTTTTGATTTGTTGCCGGAACTGCTTCCTCAATGGCCGGCTGAGCAAATTCAGGAGGGGGCTGAGCAGACGTTGCAACAGTTCGCTTCGCAGCAATTGTTATTGAGAGTAAAGAGCTGAATTCAACTTTTATCGTTGCTGAGGATCGAGTATGATCAGCACCGATTTCATCGAGAGGTAAAAGTTATGTCATCAGAAACATTTAAAGAACCGGCAGGCAAAGGCTTTTTGCTTATAGCCGTGGTTTTATTTCTAATTGCTGGCTGCTTGCCATTAATTTTACGTTTAGCACAGGTTATTTCCGCTTAATCAGCTCCTCACTAACTATCAGGTAAACGACATTTATGTCAGTCTCTTTGCTCGTTGTCGAGGATAAAGACAAAACCCTTCAATCCATTTGTAAGATGATAGAACCGCTAGGCTTTGAGGTAACGACAGCCCGCGACGGTCTGGACGGTTTAAGTAAGGCGAAACAGCAGTATTTTGATGTTATTTTGCTGGATCATAAAATGCCGGTGATGGATGGTTTGTCATTACTGAAAAACTTACGTGAATTAGAGGTTTATCAGCACAGTCCTTTATTATTTATGTCAACTCAGGACATGGTGGAAATAGAACCTAAAGCGTTAAAAGCTGGTGCAACTCAATGCCTTGCGAAGCCTTTGCATGAGGACTTCCTGCTCGATACTTTGAAAACCTGGGCGGTGCGTTTTGTTGCTTAGTAAAGAGAGCAAGAACATGGAATTAACTGTAGAAGGTATTCGGGACTCAATAGGTGCTATTCCTGATTACCCTAAGCCGGGTATTATCTTTCGTGATATCACTCCATTGTTGCAAAACCCTGCGGCTTTTGAACTGTCAATTAACACGTTAAAGCAAAGATATGAGCAGACTGGAATAACTCAAATAGCGGCAATTGAAGCACGAGGTTTCATATTTGGCTCAGCGTTAGCTTATGCAATGGGCTGTGGTGTCACTCTCTTGCGTAAGCCCGGAAAGTTGCCCGGCAAGGTAGTAAGCCAGAGTTACGATTTAGAGTATGGTTCTGACGAATTGCAAATGCACGAGAACGCATTGACCGCAAACGATAGGGTCTTAATTGTTGACGACTTGCTCGCCACTGGCGGGACCGTAGTTGCGGCTCATAAGCTGATTAAAGCAACCGGCGCCGAAGTAGAGGAAGCCGCTTTTGTGGTCTCATTACCTGAGTTAGGTGGTGAAGATAAATTGCAGCAGGCAGGCGTTGCGTGCTATACCTTATGTCAGTTTTAACGAGACAGAGTTAAGAATCTCCCCTATGAGCTATCAGGTACTGGCAAGAAAATGGCGACCTTCCCAGTTTGCGGAAGTTGTTGGTCAACAACATGTTTTGAAACCGCTTGAACATGCGCTGGATAAGCAAAGGTTGCACCATGCCTACTTGTTTACCGGAACACGAGGCGTCGGTAAAACGACCATTGCGCGCATATTAGCTAAAGCTCTTAACTGCGAGCAAGGCATTACTTCGACCCCGTGCGGGCAATGCAGTGCTTGTCTTGAGATAGAGCAGGGGCGCTTTGTCGACTTGCTCGAAATAGACGCCGCGTCAAGAACGAAAGTTGAAGATACCCGGGAGTTACTGGATAACGTTCAATATCGTCCGACCCGCGGACGCTATAAGGTTTACCTGATTGATGAAGTCCACATGTTGTCGCGGCACAGTTTTAATGCGTTGCTTAAAACGCTGGAAGAGCCGCCTGAACACGTAAAGTTCTTATTGGCGACAACTGACCCTCAAAAACTTCCTGTGACCATTTTGTCACGCTGTCTGCAATTTAACTTAAAGGCGTTGTCGAACGACGATATTTCACAGCAGCTTAATTACGTTCTGGGACAGGAGCAGGTTCAGGCGGACGCTGACGCGCTACCATTATTAGCTCGCTCTGCTCGTGGCAGCATGCGTGATGCCTTGAGTTTAACCGATCAAGCAATCGCTCAGGGCAACGGCGCTGTGAGTATTGACAGTGTCAGACGCATGCTGGGTAATGTACCGGTCGCTGACATTGCGGCCTTACTGGATTGTGTTCTTGATGGTGAAGCCGAAAGTGTCATGCAGCGTGTTGACGCTATGGTTTCTATGGTGCCGGACTTAAGCTCCGTGCTGGTTGAGCTGCAAAGTTTACTGCATCAACTGGCGTTGGTACAGCAAGTGCCAGGTGCAGCAAACGCCTTTGAGAATAGCGATGTATTAAAGCCGCTTTTACGGCGCATGCCGGCCGAGTTAATTCAGGTATTTTATCGTATTGTTCTGGAAGGGCGTCGTGAGCAAGCCTATGCTATTGACGCGCGCAGCGGTCTGGAAATGACTCTGTTGAGAATGCTCTGCTTTCGCCCTGCAGAAAACGATAGCTATAACGATACCAGTGAACTGAGTGCCACCGCGCATACCGATGTTCCTCATTCACATTTGGCCAGCGCCGAAGTGAATGAGCCCGCTGTCGAAGCTATGCCTGAGTCAGTGCCTGAATCAGAGTTAGAACCGGAACCGACAGAGCCGATGCCGCCGGAACTCGAGTCCCGGTACCAATCGGAGCCCGAGCACCAAGCAGAATCCAAGCATCAACCGGAACCTGACTTCAGTTATTCGGAACCAACGGAAACACAGCAACAAGACTCCGGTGTTTCCGATCTATTGCGTGTTCGTGAGCAGTTGGCGGAAAAAAAAAAGCCAGACAACAGTAATGAATCGGTAGTCACTCCGGCCGTTAGTGAAGAGACTCCAACTACCCCAGAACCTGAGCCCGAAACACGACAAGAGCCCTTGGCTGAAGCTGTATCAGCCAGGGACTACCAATTCCCTGAGTTAAATGACGATATCCGAGAAGCCGCAGAAATCGATAAATGGAGTGCGATGATCGCCGGCATGGACATTTCAGGTTTAGCGCGTCAGGTACTACTTAATTCAGAGTTAAAAAAGGTTGGGGACGATGACTGGCTCATTCTGGTTGCAGAAGAGCAGAAGAGTTTATTGAACGATTCAACCAGTGAAGCCGTCAGAGAGTCACTAACCGGATTGTTAGGGCCAGCTGCACGGGTGCAGTTTGATATTGGCGTTCCGAGTCAGCCGACGCCTCTTATGGTGCAGCAGCATATTGATCAGTACCGGCATCGGCGTGCTTGCGAAATATTGCAGGCCGACACCGGTGTACAGGAATTACAGCAAAGGTTTCAAGCGCAGGTTGATGAATCATCAATTCAGGCGCGTTAATTTTATAAAGCTTAAACGAGGAAATAATTATGTTTAAAGGTGGAATGGGTAACATGATGAAGCAGGCGCAACAAATGCAGGAGCGCATGCAAAAAGCCCAGGAAGAAGTGGCTAACATGGAAGTCACTGGCGAAGCCGGTGCCGGGTTAGTAAAAGTGACGATGCTTGGCAACCACAATGTTAAACGTGTGAGTATTGACCCAAGCTTGATGGAAGACGACCAGGAAATGTTGGAAGATTTGATTGCAGCTGCGACCAACGACGCTGTGCGCCGTGTTGAAGAGACCAGCAAAGAGCATATGTCCGAAATTACAGGCGGCATGGGCTTACCTCCTGGCTTTAAAATGCCGTTCTAAGAAGTAAGGTCAGTTCATGAGTATTAGTCCGGCAATTGATCAGCTTGTTGATAATTTAAAGCGTCTGCCAGGTGTTGGTCAGAAATCAGCACAGCGTATGGCATTTCATTTGCTTGAACGCGATCGCGGCGGCGCCTCCCGGCTTGCCGAATCTTTGCAGTCCGCTGTTGAAAAAGTGGGGCACTGCGAGTGTTGCCGGACCTTAACTGAAGAGCCGCTGTGTCGAATTTGCAGCAATCCGATGCGGCGTGAGAACGGTGTGCTCTGTGTGGTTGAAACACCCGCCGACGTGCTTGCGATTGAACAAACTTCGCAGTTCCAGGGCCGCTATTTTGTGTTAATGGGGCATTTGTCGCCGCTGGACGGTATTGGGCCGTCAGACATTGGTTTGGATGAGCTTGAGCGACAGTTGCAGAATGAACCCGTTGAAGAGATTGTTCTGGCAACGAATCCGACGGTAGAAGGTGATGCTACCGCGCACTATATTGCCGATATTGCCGCCCAACAGAATATCAATACTACCCGAATAGCTCATGGCGTGCCGGTTGGTGGTGAGTTGGGCTATGTCGACCAAACGACTTTAGGTCACGCCTTCAGCGGTCGAAAACAATTTTCCCGATGACTTGAAAATATCTCCTGCGCCCCCATTGTTATTGGCATAGGTAATAACAGCAGGAGAAATATACTATGGCGGAAGCCGGTCAAATGGAAAAACATGGATTTCAGACAGAAGTAAAACAACTGCTTCACCTGATGATCCATTCTCTGTATTCCAATAAAGAAATTTTCTTACGCGAACTGGTCTCAAATGCGTCTGACGCAGCAGATAAACTGCGTTTTAAAGCCTTAAGCGATAACTCGCTGTATGGCGACGACAGCGACCTGCACGTTCGGGTTTCTGTTGATAAAGACAGCCGCACCATCACTATCAGTGACAATGGCGTTGGCATGACTCGTGACGATGTCATGAACAACCTGGGAACCATTGCCAAGTCAGGTACCGCTGAATTCTTTGGTCAACTGTCCGGCGACGAAGCAAAAGACAGCAAGCTTATTGGTCAGTTTGGTGTTGGCTTCTATTCAGCCTTTATCGTTGCCGATGAAGTTACCGTAAGAACTCGTTCAGCATTAGATAAAGACGCTCGCGGAGTTGAATGGCGCTCGCAAGGTGAGGGTGATTTCGAAATTGCTGACATTGATAAAGCCCGGCGTGGCACCGATATTATTCTGCACCTGAAAGACGATGCCGATGAATTCTTAGATGAAAACCGTCTGCGTGGCATCATCAATAAATATTCAGAACACTTGAGTATCCCGGTTCAAATGTGGAAAGAACCCGTACCTGAGTCAGAAGACGACGAAGGCAACAAATTAGAAGGGCAACCCGGCGAATGGGAAACTGTAAACTCAGGTCAGGCACTCTGGACTCGTGAGAAGTCAGAAATTACTGACGAAGAATACAAAGAGTTTTACAAGACTGTCGCACATGACTTTGATGAGCCACTTTTATGGAGTCACAACAAAGTCGAAGGCACGACCGAGTATACTAATTTACTGTATATTCCTAAACGCGCTCCGTGGGACTTGTGGAACCGTGAGCAGCAGCACGGTGTTAAGCTTTATGTGAAGCGCGTATTCATTATGGATGACGCTGAGCAGTTAATGCCCACTTATCTGCGTTTTGTGCGTGGCCTGGTCGATTCAAACGACTTACCACTGAACGTTTCACGTGAAATTCTGCAGGACAATAAAATTACCCGTGCTATGCGGAACGGCAGTACCAAAAAAGTGCTGCAGATGCTGAAAAAGCTGGCAAAAGACGATAAAGAACAGTATCAACAGTTCTGGGATACTTTCGGTAACGTTCTGAAGGAAGGTCCGGCAGAAGATCATACCAACCGTGAACGTATCGCTGAACTCCTGCGTTTTGCTTCGACCCACAATGAAGGCGCGGTTCAGTCAGTCAGCCTGGATGACTACATTGAGCGTATGAAAGAAGGTCAGGATAAGATTTTCTACATTGTGGCTGACAGCTACGAAGCCGCCAGAAACAACCCTGCGCTGGAGATCTTCAACAAGAAAGGCATTGAAGTTTTACTGCTTTCTGAGCGTATCGATGAGTGGTTAATGAGCCACCTGACAGAGTTTAAAGAGAAGCAATTGCAGTCAGTTACTCGTGGTGATCTGGACTTAGGTGAACTGGACGACGAGGAAGATAAGGTTGAACAGGAAAAAGCCGAAGAGGCCTTCAAAGCGAACCTTGAGCGTTTTGAAAAAGCATTAGGCGATAAAGTGAAGAAGGTTCGCGTAACTCACCGGTTAACCGACTCGCCAGCCTGTATCATTACCGATGACAATGATATGAGCACGCAGATGGCCAAGTTGATGGAAGCTGCTGGACAGGCGGTTCCTGAAACTAAGTATATCTTTGAAGTGAACCCTGAGCATCCACTGGTAGAACGGATGCTGACTAAGGACGAGGACACATTTAAAGAGTGGGCCGAGGTATTATTGGACCAGGCTACTTTGGCAGAGCGGGGTAACCTGAAAGACCCTGCCTCTTTTGTCACCCGCCTTAATAAATTAATGCTAAACGCTTAATTTTGCACCTTCTGCTGCGGGTAAGTCATTGCCCGCAGCGTCTTTCTGAGCTTGTAATAGCCCGCCCGTCAGGGTAAAGTTCGGGGCAGACTTTTGAATCATACAAAGAGGTTTTCTATGCGCATTATTTTGTTAGGCGCCCCAGGAGCTGGAAAAGGAACTCAGGCACAGTTTCTGATGAACACTTTTGGGATCCCTCAAATTTCCACTGGTGATATGCTGCGTTCAGCAATAAAATCGGGTTCGGAATTGGGTAAAAAAGCCAAACAAGTGATGGACGCCGGGCAACTAGTGTCTGACGATATCATCATTGAGTTGGTTAAAGAACGTATTGCCGAGCCGGACTGCCAGAACGGCTTTTTGCTCGATGGTTTTCCAAGAACCATTCCACAAGCCGATGCAATGCGCGATAACGGTATTGAAATTGATTATGTACTGGAATTTGATGTTCCGGACGAAATTATCGTTGATCGTATGAGTGGGCGTCGTGTCCACCCTGGATCAGGTCGTGTTTATCATATTGAGCACAATCCGCCGAAGGTAGATGGTAAAGATGATGAAACTGGTGAAGAGCTGGTGATTCGTCCGGACGATCAGGAGCAGACGGTTCGCAAACGCTTGTCGGTTTACCATGAGCAGACAGAGCCTTTGGTTGAGTATTACCAGAAGCTGTCTGAGGAAGGGAAAACAGAGTACCACAAAATTGATGGTACGCAGCCTGTCGACAAAGTCAGTGAGCAGCTTGGCGACTTGCTTAGAAAATAACAGGTTTAGCAAAAGGCTCACATGGTGAGCCTTTTTTGATGACGCCGACTAACAAAGAAAAAGAAGGGGCAGCAAGTGACATCACAACTTACAATTACCGGTTTTTATGCCGGAGTCTTAACGTTAATCTATCTTGCCCTGGCGGCGCGTATTATACGCTTACGCTGGAAGCACCGAGTCGGTATAGGCACCGGCGAAGCTCAGGATCTAAAAGCCGCCGTTCGCATTCATGGCAACTTTATTGAATATGTGCCGTTGGCTCTTATTCTATTTGCTATGATGGAAGTTCAGAATGCGCCTTTAGGCTTACTGCATGGCTTAGGTATTGCGCTGGTTATTGCTCGTTTATGTCATGCCATTGGGTTAACTCGCAGTGTAGGTGTTAGCCTGCCAAGAACCATTGGTGTATTAACAACTTTTGCCGTTTTGCTATTAGCTGCTGGCTACGGTATCGGTCAGTTTGTTGGTGTCAGTTTATCTTAAAGTGAAGTTATGTCTGAAATAGAACCTGGAATTCATTTATATGGCGAGCAGCAAAATCCTCCGGTCATTTTGTTGCACAGCTCGCAGAGTGCCAGTACACAGTGGCGAGCTCTGTTAAAGGACTTAGTGAGCAGCCACTTTGTTATTGCGGTTGATCTCCTTGGTTATGGCCAGGCGCCTAAAGTTGAATTTACGGCGAACTTTCGGCTGGAGCAGGAGCTGCCACGTATCCTCTCTGCTGTCGAAAGTTTACAGCTGAAGCAGCCCGTTCAGCTGGTCGGGCACTCATACGGAGGTGCTGTTGCGCTAAAACTGGCATTAGAGAAGCCCTTTGAGATTGCCGACGTGGTGGTTTATGAGCCTGTGGCCTTTCATGTGCTACCGGATGACTCGCCGGGCATGATGGAAATTCAGGAAATTAGTCAGGCAATGCATGGCAGAGACGCGAAAGAATGCACTCGCACTTTTGTCGACTACTGGAACGATGCCGGTTATTTCGATGCACTGCCTGAGCGAATTCAGCAGTTAATGGTTGCCCAGGCCGATAAAGTAGCGCTGGACTTTGATGCATTGCTTAACGAACCAAGGCGCCTGGCTGACTACAGTGGTGTTGAGCAAAGCCTGCTGCTGTTACAGGGCGATCACACTCGACGCAGCGCTAAGGCGGTTGCTGAGGCACTGTCCACGGTTTTGCCTAATATTACAAGAGAATCGGTTACTGCCGGGCATATGGGACCACTAACTCACCCGGCGGATGTTAACCAACGTATTCTGCGCTTTTTGCGTAACCAACTTCATTAACTCAGAGAATAAGAACGAGTGAACTGGTGGAGCAATAACAAAGACGAATGTCATAAACTGGCCAAACTGACCGGCCCCATTCTGGTTGCCCAGCTCACTCAAATGCTAATGAGTGTGGTCGACACGGTCATGGCAGGACGCAAGGGCGCGCTTGACCTGGCGGCTGTGTCCGTTGGCGGAAGTATTTTCGTGCCCGCCACGTTATTGGTGTTCGGTCTGGCGTTGGCATTAGCGCCAATTATCTCTCATCTCGATGGTTCTAACTCGCACAAGCGCGTTGCCAATATATTGCAGCAGGGCTTGTATGCGTGTGCCATTGTCGGTGTCATTACCTTAATTGGAATGTCGTCCGCTCCATGGTTACTGGATATTATGGAAGTGGAAGATGACTTCCGTGCTATTACGCTGGACTACCTATTTTATATAGCCTGGGGTATACCTGGCTTTGTTATATATGCGGTACTAAGAAATTTCTGCGAAGGTATGTCGAATACCATGCCATCACTAATTATTGGATTCATTGGCTTACTGATCAACATACCGGCAAACTATGTCTTTGTGTACGGTGAATTTGGCATGCCGGAGCTTGGTGGTGCGGGTTGTGGTCTTGCTACCGCTATCGTGCTGTGGGGTATGGCTCTCTCTATGGCCATTTATACCTTTACCGCCAAACGTTACAAACGGTTAAGGTTACTGCGCCGCTGGTATCGTCCGAACTGGGACGATGTCACCTACGTTATTCGTATCGGTTTTCCTATTTCAATGTCACTTTTCTTTGAAGTGAGTTTGTTTGCGGCCGTAGCCTTACTCATAGCTCCTCTGGGGCCAACGGTGGTTTCTGCTCATCAAATTGCGCTGAACATCAGTTCACTGGTGTATATGGTGCCGTTGAGTATCTCTATGGCGGTAACGTTACGGGTTGGCTTTGCGTTGGGAGCCGGGGACCCGAAAAATGCCATGTTGAGCTTTAAAATCGCTATGCTGTTTGGTGGCGCATTCGCAACGGTCAATGGGCTTATCATGTATTTGGGGGGAGGCTGGTTGGCAAGCCTCTATACACCTGACCAGGGCATCATTAACTTAGCAGCCACGCTTATGGGGCTGGCGGCTATATTCACCGTGTCAGATACTTTCCAGGCTATTTCTATAGGTACATTGCGTGGCTATAAAGACACCAAGTACCCGATGATCCTCGCTTTTATTTCCTACTGGCCGTTTGGTCTAAGTGTGGGCTTTATTTTGGGGCGTACCGACTGGGTAGTACCGGCAATGGGGGCCGCAGGTTTCTGGATAGGCTTTATCAGCGGTCTAAGTGTTGCAGCTGTCCTGTTGTCATTGCGCTTACGCCGCGTATCCCGTCGATACGAGCGTAAGCACTTTCGTGAGCAGTTAAACAGTGCCGCTTAACCGCGGCGCTTAGCTAACACCTCTAGCACGTCGTCCAGGCTAAGCTCATTGGCTCGCAACGCGACCAGCAAATGATAAAGTAAATCCGCACTTTCATTAACCAGCTCGTCTTTATCGGCCGTTGCTGCGGCCAGAGCAACTTCAACGCCTTCTTCTCCGACTTTTTGTGCAACTCGTTTTAACCCTTTGGTAAACAAGCTGGCCGTGTAGCTTTTACTGGCATCCGCGCCTTTGCGACTGGCAATAAGCGCATCCAGCTCGTGCAGTAAAGGTTTAGGTGCTTCAGCAAAGCAGCTGCGGTTGCCTAAGTGGCAGGTAGGACCATCGGGCAGAGCCTGAACCAGTAATGCGTCGTTATCACAGTCTGAATAAATACCTTCAAGCTGAAGGTAATTTTTTGAGCTTTCTCCCTTAGTCCATAAACGCTCTTTACTGCGGCTGTAAAACGTTGTTTTGCCAGTTGCTAAACTCTCTTTAACAGCGTCAGCGTTCATATAGGCCTGCATCAGGATTTCACCGGTTAATGCGTGTTGCACCGTGCAGGGTAGCAGCCCCGACATTTTATCCCAGGCTAGCTGGTCTATCGTATCTAACTTAATTCTCATTGTGCCTCCTGAACCGCTTCTATAGGACGAACAGCAACATTATTCGCTGCCATAGCGGCTTTTACGTTGCTAATACTGAATATATTCTTATGAAAAACCGACGCTGCCAGTGCGCCATCAACTTTCGCTTGCTGAAAGGCATCGACAAAATGCTGAATTTCGCCGGCGCCGCCAGAGGCGATTAAAGGTACAGAACAGTATTCACGTAAAGCCGACAGCTGAGCGATATCGTAGCCCCGGCGAACACCGTCCTGATTCATACAATTCAGGACAATTTCACCGGCACCGCGAGAGATAACCTCCTGCAGCCAGTCTTTCGTTTGCCAGGCCGATTTACGAGATTTACTCTCGTCACCGGTAAACTGGTGGACTTCATATTGATCAGACTGTTCGTTATAAAAGCTGTCGATGCCAATAACAATGCACTGCTGACCAAACTCTTCGACCAGGGTATTGATCAAGTCTGGGTTAAGCAGAGCAGGCGAGTTAATGGAAATTTTATCCGCCCCCATAGACAGCATGGTCTGTGCCTGCTCAACCGAACGGATGCCGCCGGCCACAGTGAATGGAATATTAATTTCGCGGGCTACTCGTTCCACCCAGGACTTGTCTACCGTACGTCCGTCAGCCGATGCTGTAATGTCATAGAACACTAACTCATCGGCGCCGCTTTCCGCATAACGTTTAGCCAGAGGCTGAATGTCACCAATAACTTCATGATTACGGAACTTAACCCCTTTTACCACTTGTCCGTCACGAACATCCAGACAAGGAATTACGCGTTTTGCCAGCATGCCAGTGCCTCCTGCATCGTGAAAGCGCCGGTAAGTAAAGACTTACCAAGAATAACTGAGTCACAGTTAGCGGCTTTCAAATCTTTAAGATCATCTAAGCAACTGACACCGCCGGATGCCTGCCAGACCACTTGTGGGTAAAGTGCTTTATAGCGCTTGTAGAGCTCGACATTGGTGCCGGTCATGGTGCCGTCTTTACTGATATCGGTACAAAGCACGTGGCGACAACCCAGATCCAGATAGCGGTTTAGAATATCATCCAGTGTATGCGTGCTGGCCTCTTGCCAGCCGTGCGTAGCCACCATTGCATTGCCATCTGCGTCAATATTGACATCCAGAGCAAGGACTATCTTTTCAGGTCCATAGGTCTCGAACCAGCGAGTGACTTTATCCGGATTATTCACCGCCGTTGAACCAATTACAGCACGTTCAATGCCGGCTTCAAATAAGGCTTCCAAATCTGCTGTTGTGCGTATTCCACCCCCTGCCTGACACCGCATGCCTGACTCTGAGGCAAGTTTAGCCAACAATGCCTGTTGTCGTCTGTCAGGATCTTTGGCACCGTCTAAATCCACCAGGTGCAGCCATTTTGCACCTGCCTCAGCATAAAGCTGAGCCTGGCCTAAAGGTGTTAAATCAAATTCAGTTTTTTGTGCAAAGTCGCCCTGATACAGACGTACAACTTTTCCATCGATAAGATCCAGAGCAGGGATCAACATAATTTTAACTCCAAAAAACGTTTCAACAGAGCTTCGCCGGTTTTACCTGAGCGTTCGGGGTGAAACTGCGCACCAAAATAGTTGTTGTGCCGTATCATAGAGGCAAACCGTTCACCGTATTCGCTGCTGGCAATGGTGTACTCATCAACGGCTACAGCAAAACTGTGTACGAAATAGCAGTAGCTGTCGTTTGTGTCTACTAACGGGTTGTCCTCGGTTGGCTGCAGTGTATTCCAGCCCATGTGCGGCAACGGAAGACCATACTCGCGAAGGCGTTTGGTTTTCGCCGGAATCAGGTTAAGACAATCAACGTCACCCTCTTCTGAGTGCGAGGTCAATAATTGCATGCCCAGACAAATACCCAGCACGGGCTGGGTTAATTCTCGCAGCGGCTCTACGAGTTGCTTTCGCTGCAAGTTACGCATAGCCGCCGCAGCAGTGCCTACACCGGGCAAAATGACACGGTCTGCGGCTCTTATTTTTTCTGCGCTATCGGTAATAAGAACCGAGTAGCCCAGCCGTTCCACTGCAAAGCGGACCGATGTCAGGTTGGCACACTCGGTATCGACAATCACCACATTCATGCCAGCATCCCCTTACTCGACGGCAACTGTTGGTCTCCGGTTTGTGTTATAGCCTGACGCAGAGCCCGGCCAAACACCTTAAACAGGCTTTCAACCTGATGGTGAGTATTACCTTCAGTCGTCGACAAGTGCAGACTCATTGCCATGGCGTCGGTTAACGAGCGGAAGAAGTGTTCAACCATTTCGGTGGATAACTCGCCGACTTTGTCGCGAGTGAAATCGGCTTCCCATTTCAAATAGGGACGTCCGGATAAATCGATCAGACATTCCGCGCGACATTCATCCATAGGCAGAGCAAAGCCAAAGCGACCAATGCCACGTTTGTCACCTAGTGCAGAGCGCAATGCCTGTCCCAGTGCCAGAGCGGTGTCTTCAATGGTGTGGTGATCGTCAATGTGCAAGTCACCCTTAACCTTAACCGAAAGCGAGAAACCTGCGTGTGTGGCTATTTGCTCAAGCATGTGATCAAAGAAGCCAATACCGGTATCAAATTCGCGCGGTGCCTGGCTGTCTAAATCCACCTTAATGTTAATATCCGTTTCCCGGGTGGTACGTGTAACTGACGCTGTACGCGGGTTGTCCAGTAGCTGGTGAACAATGGCATCCCAGTTAAGCTCGCCACGGCTGTAGCGCAGGCCTTCAACACCCATATTCTCAGCCAGTTGCAGGTCGGTTTCACGGTCACCAATAACGTAGGAATTGGTAAAATCCACACGGCCTTCTTTCAGATACGACTTTACCAGCCCAAGCGCAGGCTTACGGCAGCTGCAGTTATCACTGTCAAAGTGAGGGCAAATCAGAACGTCATTAAACCGAATACCTTGTGATTCAAACACCGCCATCATCAAATTATGTGGCGCGTCAAAATCAGCCTGCGGGAAGCTGTCTGTCCCCAGACCATCTTGGTTGGACACCATCACCAGCTGATAACCCGCCTGTTGTAGTTTCAGCAAAGCCGGTACTACGTTCGGTTCAAAAACCAGCTTCTCAACACTGTCCAACTGCTTGTCTGTGGCCGGCTCTTCAACCAGTGTTCCGTCACGGTCGATAAATAAAATAGGTTTCTGGCTCATGAAAAATAATCCTTTAACTGTTGAATCAGTTCATCATTTTCGGCTGCACTACCAATGGTTATGCGAACAACGTTGTTTAGGCCCCGCTGCGCTGACTGATTACGTATTAATAACCCCTTTTCGGCCAGGGTAGAAACTAATTCAGCGGCATCTTCACACTGATACAATAAAAAGTTCGTGTCACTTTCTGCCATCAATGTCATTGGTGTCTGTTGTAGCGTGGTTTCAACACGTTTGCGCTCAGATACGAGTGCAGACACCTGCTGCTGAACTCGTTCCAGCGAGCTTGTCTGCAAAGCCTGAATAGCAATTTGGACCGTTGGGTCGGGCAGTGGGTAGGGGGCAAGAACTTTCTGCAATAACCCAATAATCTCTTCACTGGCTAATAAAAAGCCGCAGCGAATTCCGGCCAGAGCAAAAGCTTTAGATAAGGTGCGTAGCACTACCAGGTTCGGGTAGCGTTTCAGCCAACCGGCAACGCTGTTACCAGAGCTAAACTCAATATAGGCCTCGTCGACAACCACAATAGATCTTGGAGAGTGCTGTAAAACTTGCTCAATGTCATCCGGATCCAACCTGTTGCCCAGAGGGTTTGAAGGTGAACATAAGAAGATAACCTTAGAATCAGCTGCTGCGTCTATCACTGACTCGGTGTCCAGTTGCCAGCTCTTCAGTAACGGAACTTCGGTAACACCAACGGCAAAGGTTTTAGCCGAAATAGCGTACATACCGTAAGTCGGCGGGCAAATCAGTACCTTGTCCTGACTGGGTTCACAAAAAGCTCGTATCAGTAACTCGATACCTTCGTCTGAACCGCGGCTGCTTAATACCTGTGAGGATTCAACTCCGGCGTATTCAGCGTAAGCCTGATTTAAAGGCTGAGACTGAAACTCCGGGTAACGGTTAAGCTTGCTGTCATCGACAGTGTACGAGTTACTGTACGGAGACTCGTTGGCGTTCAGCCAGATATTGCCGCCGCTCATGCTGCGACGCGCTGACGCATAAGGCGTTAACTGCTTCAGGTGCTGGCGCTGTAACTGGTCAACAATGCTCATGGTTTGCTCTCCGTACTTTTAGTCTCCGTACGAATAGTCACAGCACGTTTGTGCGCATCTAAACCTTCAACGTCGGCCAGAGTGGTAATGGCTTCTGCTAACTGGCGTAGCCCATCCTGACTGGCTTCCTGTACCGTATAGCGACGGTAAAAGTCGACCAGTCCCAGGCTGCTGTAGTTCCGCGCATAACCATAGGTTGGCAACACGTGGTTGGTGCCGGTGGCGTAGTCTCCGCCAGACTCCGGCGTATAGTGTCCGACAAAAACAGAGCCTGCACGAGTTAACTGTGGCAACAGGTCTCGCGCGTTATCCGTCTGAATAGAAAGGTGTTCGGGTGCATAGGTTTCGCTAATGGCTATGGCTTCATTCATATCGGCAACCACCAACAGGCGGCTGGCCTGCAACGCCTGTTCAGCAATATCAGCACGGCTTAGCTGAGCGCATTGTGCAATCAGCTCCTGTCGTACATTTTCGGCTATTGCCATCGAGGGCGTAAGCAAAATAACCTGAGAGTCAGGTCCGTGTTCGGCTTGTGACAGTAAGTCTGCCGCCACATAAGCCGGGTTTGCGCTGTCGTCAGCAATAACCAACAGCTCGGAGGGGCCTGCCGGTAAATCCATGGCACAACCGCTGTCGTTTTGGCTGACTTGTTGCTTGGCTTCGGTCACGAAGCTGTTCCCCGGCCCAAAGACTTTACCCACAGCAGGCGATGACTCAATACCGTAGGCAAGCGCGCCGATTGCCTGAGCGCCGCCACACAGGAGAATATCGGTTATGCCGCAACGCTTAGCCGCGTAGAGCAGGGCGGCTGGTAATTCGCCCTGTTTATTAGGCGGGCTGACCATAACCACACGCTGACACCCGGCAATTTGCGCGGGCACACCGAGCATTAATGCAGTGGATGGCAAGGTTGCGCTTCCACCGGGAACGTATAAACCGACGGCATCTAACGGCGCATAACGCAATTCACACTGCACGCCTGGCGCGGTTTCAATACTTAAGTTCTGCGGACGTTGCGCTTCGTGAAAGCGGTAAATGGTTTGGTACGCAGTATCTATGGCGCGTTTTACTTTGTCATCTAAACCCGCTATAGCCGCATCGACTTGTTCACTGCTCATGCGCAATGAGGTCGCCTCCGGATTGTCGAACTCGCGGGTATAATTCAGTACCGCGCGCTCACCGTTATCACGAATGTCGCTTAGAATAACAGAGACTTTCTCACGTAAAGATTCCGCCTGAGCCCGTCCGGGGCGCGCTAAGCGTTGAGCTTGTTCCGCTTCCGACAGGCTCTTCCATTGTTCAATGGGTATCCGTAACTCACTCATGATCACCCCATCATCTTTTCAATAGGCAATACAAGTATTGAACTGCAGCCCATAGATTTAAGATCTTCCATGGTTTCCCAGAATAACTTCTCGGTGCTGACCATGTGTACGGCAACTTGTTCGTCGGTGTGGCTAAGCGGCAGAATCGTCGGTGTTTCTGCACCGGGTAATAACTCGACCACTTGCTCTAATTTGTTCTTTGGAGCGTGCAGCATAATGTATTTGCTTTCCCGCGCCATTTGCACACCGTCTATGCGTGGCAGCAACTGATCTATCATGGCTTGTTTTTCTTCCGACAGGCTGTCAGCGCGTTGTATTAGCTGAGCCTGGGAACGGAATATCACATCTTTCTCTACGAGTCCGTTCGCTTCCAGCGTAGCACCGGTGGATACTAAGTCACAGATAGCTTCAGCCAGACCGGCACGGGGAGCAACTTCCACAGAACCAGTCAGCATTACCGTACGCGCATTCACGCCGTTGTCTTTCAGGTAACGCTTAAGCAACTGAGGGTAGGTGGTTGCGACTCTTAAGCCGTCTAAATCTTTCAATGACTGATACTGGCTTTCTCGTGGAACCGCCAGCGACAATCGGCACTGACCGAACTCAAGTCCACGTAATGGCTGATAGGCCGCGACAGAATCGGTTGCAATGCGCTCTAACCGAGCTTCTTCCAGCACGTTTTCGCCAACCAGACCTAAATCAACCACACCGTCCATAACCAGACCGGGAATGTCATCATCACGAACGCGCAGTAAATCGATAGGATGACTGGTGCTGTGCGCAATTAAACGCGCTTCGTTAACACTGAATTTCACGCCACAGGCGTTCAGCAGTGCCATAGATTCTTTACTCAGTCGTCCAGATTTCTGTATCGCAATGGTTAAACGGTCAGTCATAACAGCTCCTAAAATAAAAAACCCCCGAAGGTGGATGCCTTTCGGGGGTTGTATAGTCAATCGAAAGGCTAGCGTTTATACGGCTAGCCCGAACATTAAGTTCACGGCTAGGCCATACAATTCCAATGATGATGATGGTGGCTGTGAACAAAATGCATGATTAACGCTCCAAAGAAATAAATGTACTTCGTTAAGTTGTATAGCACTATAACACTTGAGGAATGTAATGCAAGACTAAACTTATTGGTTATTCAGTCGATATCAGGTTATTATTTAACCAGTGGTTGTATAGTCAAATAAATAACAAACCTTCTAAAGAGGCGTAAGACAAAAGCAATGGCTAACTTTGATGCAATGGTCCCGCTGATCCCCAAAGACACTCGTGTGCCTGTGGATCACGCCCGTGAGCAAATGAAAATCAACCAGGTTGAAAAAATACAAGAGCTTCGCGCCGTCAATGAAGAAGAAGGTTCGACTGTTAACAGCGACAAGCAAAGACAGGAAAATGAGCAACACCAGCAGCAAGGCCAGCCATCTGCTCAAACGGAAGTTGAAGAGCTTGCAGATGACGATGAAACCTCATCTTCAGGACATATAGACACCTACGCCTGAGCAAACATCTATGTCATAATACGCGTCTATTTTTTTTAGCGGTTAGGGTTATGGCAACAGTTCTATCAGTATTTAAGCCAACAGGCGAACTGGCGCAGGCAATTACAAACTTCCAGCCGCGGGCTGCTCAGCAGCAAATGGCAGAAGCCATAGCTGCCACCGTTAAGAAAAAAGGCCAACTTGTTGTTGAGGCCGAAACCGGTACCGGGAAAACTTTTGCGTACCTTGCTCCAGTTCTGCTGGGTAAAGGTAAGGCCATTATTTCCACCGGAACTAAAAACCTCCAGGAACAATTGTTCCACCGTGACTTACCCACGCTAAGAAAAGTGCTGGCGCCTGAAAAAGTTGTCGCCTTACTTAAAGGTCGTTCAAATTATTTGTGCCTGCACCGCATGGAACAGGCGGTTCAGCAAGCCGGCCAATTCAATAAAGACATTCAGAGTCAGTTAATTACCGTTAAGCGTTGGTCGACATCGACACGCAGCGGCGACATGGGGGAGTTGAATGCTCTGCCGGAAGACGCCTCGGTTTTGCCTCAGGTTACCAGTACTCAGGACAACTGCCTGGGCCGAGACTGCCCGGTGTATGAAGACTGCCACTTAGTCAAAGCCCGCAAAGAAGCCATGGAAGCCGACATTGTGGTGGTGAATCATCACCTTTTCTTTGCCGATATGGCGCTAAAGGACACGGGCTTTGGCGAGCTGATTCCCAGTGTTGATACTGTGGTGTTTGATGAGGCGCATCAAATTCCGGATATCGCCAGCCAGTACTTTGGCGAAACAGTTTCCAGTCGACAATTATCCGAATTGTGTGAAGAGCTTCAACGTTTGTGTATGACTGAGCTTAAGGACTTGTCTCAGGGCAGCGCTATGGCTCGTACGTTATTGCAGACTCTGAAAGACTGGCGATTACTGTTTCCACGAGACCCTATGCGCGGCAATTGGCGTGACTGGCGTAAAAAGCCGGAGGTGGCGGAAGTCGCAGAGCGTGTGCAGGAACGTCTGACTTTGCTGACCGAGGTTATGAAAACCGCCATAGGCCGTAATAAAGACCTGGATAACTTGCATGAACGTGCCGAGCAGCACCTCTACATATGGCGTCAGTTAATGGATGTGGATCGCACGGGTTACAGCTTCTGGTTCGAAACCACGCCGAGGCATGTCAGTTTGCACCAGACACCGTTAAGCGTTGCTAAAACCTTTGGTGGTTATATCAAACGCAACAAAATGAGCTGGGTGTTTACCTCCGCAACGCTGGCTGTTAACGGCCAGTTTGACTACTTTACCAAGCGTCTGGGTATAGAAGAGGCCGATACGCTGTTGCTGGAAAGCCCATTTGACTTCGCCAGCCAGGCTAAATTGTGTCTGCCACGTTATTTGCCCGAGGCCAATGATCCAAACCGGCATCAAATGCTGACAGAAATTGCTGAGCAGTGCGTTCAGGTAAACCAAGGCGGCACATTTTTGTTGTTTACCAGCCACCGAATGCTGCAACAAATGGCAACAATATTAAGGGACCGGCTGGACCGGGATATTCTGGTTCAGGGCGAATCGGGCAAAACAGAATTATTGGAAACCTTCACTAAAAAGGGCAATGCCGTTCTGTTGGGGACCTCTTCTTTTTGGGAAGGGGTTGATGTACGTGGTGAGGCGCTACGCTGCGTTATTATTGATAAACTCCCGTTTGCATCACCCGATGACCCGTTATTAAATGCCCGTGTTGAAGACGCACGGCTACGTGGCGTTGATGCTTTTAGCACGATACAATTACCACAGGCCATCATTGCTTTAAAGCAGGGGGCAGGGCGCTTAATTCGCGACAAAGACGACTCCGGCGTATTAATTGTTTGCGACAGTCGTCTGGTAACGCGCCAATACGGCAAGCAGTTTTTATCCAGCCTTCCGGCTATGTCACGAACCCGCGACTTAAATCAGGCGCTGGAATTTTTAGCGCAGGTTGCAGAGAAAGATGAAACCAAAAATGAAGAACTTACTAGCAGTTGATACCTCGACTGAAAATTGCTCCGTGGCTTTGCAGTGGCAAAACACCTTTTTCAGTGAAGCCATTGAAAGCCCAAGAGAGCATTCTCAGCGGTTACTGCCCTTTGTTGAAAAAGTACTGCAGCTGGCAGAAGCAAACTTGAATCAGCTGGACGGGCTGGTTGTCGGTGTTGGCCCGGGAAGTTTTACCGGAGTACGTATTGGCGTGTCGATGGCGCAGGGGCTGGCTTTTAGCTCCGAACTGCCGGTGTTTCCAGTCAGTAGCCTGCAGGCGTTAGCGCAGCAGGCTATACGCAAGCATGATGCAGAAGCCGTTGTTGCCTGCATTGATGCACGCATGGGCGAAATTTATTACGCCCTTTATCGCAGCAAGAATGGTGTTGCGGAAGCTATAACAGAACCGGCTGTTGCAGTGCCATCTGCGGACTTGTTTTCAGAGCATGATTTGCAAGGGTTCTATACGGCGGGTACTGGTTGGGATAACTATTCTGACGTGCTGGATCCGAATAAAAAATTAAAATACAGCAACGATTGTCGACTGCCACTGGCAGAGGATATGCTTACAGTCGCTGTGAAAGGTGAGATTTCAGCCGTAAGTGCGGAGCATCTGGAACCGCTTTATGTACGTAATGAAGTAACCTGGAAAAAATTGCCGGGTCGGTAACTTGCCGAATGGCACTGAACTCGCCATAATAAAACTAGTCTTAGTAACAGATGAGTCATCGTTGACGTGCGAATTAATCCGCAAGCGGTTCAGCCGCTAAACAATCAGCAGCAGGCACCGCAAAGGCCTGCGCCAGAGGATCAGCAACGCCAGGGGAACAACCGGGCGGAAATTGCTGAGTCCCGGCAAGTTGTCCCTGATGTGCGGCAAAGTCAGCGGCGTGCGGAACGGTGGGAGTCATTGAATACGTTTTACGATGAACCACCACAGCGTTCTCAGAAAGCACTCAATGCGTATCAAAATATCGCGTTAAGTGAGAAAAGAGAACAAATCACGTCAATGTTTGGTGTTGATGTTTACGCCTGAGTGAGGTCTGTTATGAAAATTATTTATGCATCATTAATGGCATTGGTGTTGGTGGGCTGCTCCTCAGTCCCTGATGAAATTGCCAGTGAAAACGAAGAGGCTTTAGTTGGCTATAAAGTCGCTAAACACCAGGGCGAGAAAGTTGCCGGTGAACCTGCCCGTTGGGGGGGAGTTATTGCCGATGTTCGCAACGCCGAAGACCATACTGTTCTGGAAATTGTCAGTTTTCCACTGCAGCGTTGGGGTCGTCCTGAGGTCAGCGATAATAGCCAGGGTCGTTTTTTAGCCGTGGTAAATGACTTCATTGATCCCGATGTTTATAAGCAAGGGCGTTCAATGAGCTTTGTTGGTACCATTGGCCAAACGCAACAAGGCAAAATTGGCGAGTACGTTTATACCTATCCGGTTATTGAAGCAACAGGCTATTACCTTTGGCAGCCTGAGCGCAAGAAAAGCCACGTAGAAGTTGATTACTCACCGCTTTGGTTCCGTCACAACTTCTATTCACCTTATTACCCATACCGTTACCCTGTTCCGGTGCGTGTTCGCGTTCAGGACAACTCTGGTACACCTGCTAAAGACCGCAATTAATCCACCAAATAATGGATTACCGCATTGCATTAGACCAAGCCACCCCAGTCAGTTATGAACTGGACTGGGGCACGGTAAGAGGCCTTTGCTGGGGTGACCCAAACGATATTCGTGTGGTCGCAACTCACGGTTGGTTAGACAATAGCCACAGCTTTTTACCTTTGGCCGCAAATTGGTCAGCTGATCGCGGTGGCCTGTTAGCACTTGACTGGCCCGGGCATGGTCACAGTGACCACAGACCTACAGGTAACTACTATCATTTTATCGACTATGCTTATGACTTATGGCAGTTGATTGAGCAGCAAGGCTGGCAGCAGTTAATCTTGTTAGGTCATTCCATGGGTGGCTTTGTCAGTAATGTTGTGGCGGCTTTGTGCCCCGAACGGATAAAAAGTTTAATCCTAGTCGAAGCTTTTGGCTTGCTGGTCTCTGACGGAACCAATGCCAGAGAACAGTTACAGCAGGGCTTTGTAAGCCGGAAAAAATTAAAGACGCCACGTTGGCGCAGCCACAGTAATTTTGACTCTGCAGTGGATGCTCGTGCTGCACAGGCAGACTTCTCGTCCGACTTGGTTAAGCTAATTGTAGAGCGCGGTTCTGAACTTCGTTCAGATGGCCGCTGGCATTGGCGGGCAGATGCCAGAGTGAAAGCAACGTCGCCCTATAGATTGCCCAGTGCAGCTGTCGATGACCTTCTGCAAGAGTTGACTATGCCGGTTGTCGTAGTGCGTGGCAGTAAAGGCTATGACAAGTTAGAAAGCGCGTTAGAAAAGTGGCAGCATAAAGTATTAAAGCTCAGTTGTGTAACGCTGGAAGGTGGGCATCACGTGCATATGGAACAACCTGAAAAAATAGCTGAATTGCTCAAATCACACGTTTAGCGGTTGTTAACGACTAGGATTAACTGGTCGGATATGCGATGATTGCGCCACTGAAAATAATGATAAATAGTGAGAGGCGGAGCCTTTTATGGATAAAATTTGGCTGAAAAATTACCCAGCAGGCGTACCGGAAACCATTGATCCGGATCATTTTGCGTCACTAGTTGATATACTGGAACAGTCCATAGAAAAGTACGGCGAGAAAACGGCGTTCGTCAATATGGACTCAGAAATGAGCTTTAAAGAGCTGGGTTTGAAGTCTCGCGAATTTGCGGCCTACCTGCAAAGTAAAGGACTGAAAAAAGGCGATGCAGTTGCCGTTATGATGCCTAATTTGTTGCAGTATCCAGTGGCCTTGTTTGGTATTTTACGCGCCGGAATGACCGTCGTTAATGTGAACCCGCTTTACACACCACGGGAATTAAAACATCAGCTTACCGATTCTCAGGCAAAGGCTCTGGTTATTTTAGAAAACTTTGCTCACACCTACGACAAAATAAAAGACGAAGCTCCGCTTGATTTCGTTATCACCACACAAATTGGTGATCAGTTACCTGTGCATAAGCGCTTCTTGGTCAACTTTGTTGTTAAGTACATAAAGCGCATGGTGCCTTCTCATAACGTCAAAGATACCGTTAGCTTGAATCAGGCTATGGCCAAAGGCGCAATAGCCGAGTACCAGCGCCCTGAGGTTACCGGTGATGACATTGCGTTTCTTCAGTACACTGGCGGAACAACCGGTGTAGCAAAAGGTGCCATGTTATCTCACCGAAATATGGTGGCTAACCTGGAGCAAGTGTCTGCGTGCATCACTCCTATTATGAGTGACGGCGAAGAAACGATTATTACTGCGCTACCGCTTTATCATATCTTTGCGTTAACAGCGAACTGCCTGACCTTTATTAAGCATGGCGGTAAAAACGTACTTATTACTAACCCGCGCGATATGCCGAACTTTGTGAAAGAGCTGAACAAGTATCCTTTCTCAATGATCTCCGGTGTTAACACCTTGTTCAATGGCCTGTTGAATACCAAAGGCTTTAAAGACGTTAACTTTTCTAACCTGAAAGTTGCGTTGGGTGGCGGCATGGCAGTTCAGAAAGCGGTTGCCGAAGAATGGGAACGTGTAACAAAATCTCGTTTGCTTGAAGGCTATGGCTTAACCGAGTGTGCGCCTGTTGTTACCGTTAACCCGTATGACATTGAACATTATACTGGCAGCATTGGTTTACCGGTACCGAGCACCGATGTGCGTATTGTTGATCCTGAAACCCGCGAAGAAGTGCCTTTAGGTGAACCCGGCGAACTGGAAGTAAAAGGTCCGCAAGTTATGGTCGGGTACCTTAACCGTCCTGATGCTACTGCTGAATCGATTAAAGATGGCTGGTTTGCAACGGGTGACATGGCAACCGCTGACGAGCGTGGTTACTTCAAAATTGTAGACCGTAAAAAAGACATGATTTTAGTTTCGGGCTTTAACGTTTATCCAAATGAAATCGAAGATGTTTTAGCCGAACACCCTAAAATTCTTGAGTCGGCTGCTATTGGCGTGCCGCATGAGTCTTCGGGTGAAGTGGTTAAAGTCTTTATTGTGGCAAAAGACAAGTCATTAACAGAACGTGAAGTGATTGACTTTTCTCGCGAGAACATGACCGGATACAAAGTACCTAAACTGGTTGAGTTCCGCGATGAACTGCCGAAGTCTAACGTAGGCAAGATACTTCGCCGCGAGCTACGCGACGAGGAAGACGCTTGACTCTGCCGTTGAACCTACCCGAGTCGGTACGCCAGTACCGGCTCGTTACTGAAACTCAGGAATTAGAACGTCTTTGTCAGCAAGCTAAAGAAGCTGGTTGGTTTGCCATTGATTCTGAATTTGTCCGCGAGCGTACTTATTATGCTCAGTTGGGGCTTTTACAAATTTATGCCAATGGCACAACTGCTGTTGTCGATCCTCTCGCCGGTATCGACTTAGAGCCACTGTGGGAGCTAATTGCAGATGACTCCGTTGAAACAGTCCTGCATGCCGGCGGTGAAGATATTGAGCTGTTTTTCCAGCAAAGTAATGGCCGTCAGCCTAACCGTATTTTCGACAGTCAAATAGCCGCAGGTTTTTGTGGGCTCGGTGATTCTATGGGCTACGCCCGTTTGGTCGATGCTTTATTTGATGGCGTTGAGTTAGATAAAAGCTTGTCACGCACCAATTGGCTGAAGCGCCCGTTAAGCGAAGAACAGCTGAATTATGCCGCTGCTGACGCTAGCTACCTGGCGATAATGTACCCTTATTTGAAGGCTTTGTGTGAGGAAAAGGGCTGTCTGGATATTGTGTACGAGGAGTCGCAAATTCAGGTTCGAAAACGCACACAAAGCTGGCCGGATGATTTGTTGTATTTAGCTGTAGGTAATGCCTGGCAGTTAAATGCACGCCAGCTGGGCGCACTTAAAATTCTGACGCCATGGCGTTTGCATAAAGCGCGCGAGCGGGACATTCCATTAGGCTTTATTGCCAAAGACGGCGTACTACTTGAACTGGCTCGCAGAATGCCCAAAAGTGATGACGAGCTAAGCCGGATTCCGGACTTAGCGCCTATGTCACGGAAGTATTCAGGGCGGGATATTATTCGCTGCATTCAGCAAGCTGAGCAGGTGCCTGAGTCCGAACTACCAAAAACGCTTGAACGCTTAGACGACATGGAAGGCTATAAGCCAACCTTTAAAGCCATAAAAAAAGTGGTGTCTGAACTTGCTGAACAGCTTCAGGTGCCGGCATCCTTGGTAGCCTCCCGTAAGCAAATTAACGACGTTATTAACTTTCACTGGCAGTATTCAACGCAGCAACAACAGCGTTTGCCGCAACCCGACTTAATGATGGGTTGGCGCAAGCAAGCAATTGGGGCAGAATTACAGGCTATAATTGGTTAACATAGTATTTGTTAACCATTAGTGCGCTTAGCCCTTATTCAGGAGAACTGCCATGCTGTGTGATGTTTATCGCAGCTTAAAGAAAGCCGATACCTACCTTTACTTGCCTCACGGTAATGAATTCACAGAAGTACCTGACGTTTTGTGTGAACAGTTTGGTCGCGCCGAAAAGGTTATGACAATAAACCTTGCCGGGCGTGAACAGTTGGCCCGTTTAACGGTCGAAAAGCTACAGGAACATTTGCAAAACGATGGTTTCTATTTGCAGTTGCCACCGAAACGAGAGGAACTTCAATGTTAACAAATACAATAAAATTCAAGGGGCTGGCGTTATGTCTGGCTTCTGCAGTTACGCTGAGTGCGCCGGCTTTTGCTTACCAGGATACCGATAAGAAAGCGAAAGAAGAGAGCAGTGAACAGGTTGACCAACAGTTTGCTACTTACGTTGAAGCCCTGAAAGCTGAAGCCATTGAAAGCGGCTATAAGCAAGACACCTTAGACAAAGCCTTTGCTAAGGTGAAGTACTACGAGCGTGCAGTCGAACTGGATAAAAATCAGCCTGAATTTAAGCTCACACTCGACACCTACCTGCCGCGTGCTGTTCCTGAATGGAAGGCCGACAAAGCACTGGAAAAATACAACGAGCATAAAGAACTGCTGGAAAAAGTCGGTAAAGAGTACGGTGTGCAGCCACGCTTTATTGTGGCGTTGTGGGGAATCGAAACCAACTTTGGTTCATTCACCGGTGGTTTTGATGTGGTTTCGGCTTTAACTACCCTGGCTTTTGATGGTCGCCGCGAAGAGTTCTTCAAAAAGCAGCTCTGGGAAGCTTTGACCATTATTGAAGAAGGGCATATTGCGCCCGAACAGATGAAGGGTTCATGGGCTGGTGCTATGGGGCAAACTCAGTTTATGCCCAGTTCTTTTATGAGTTACGCAGTGGACTACGACGGTGACGGCAAAAAAGACATTTGGGGCAGCTTCCCGGACGTTTTTGCTTCAGCGGCAAATTACTTAAGCTCTGTTGGCTGGAAAGACGACGTAACCTGGGGACGTCAGGTGCAACTACCTGAAGGCTTCGATGAGTCACTGGCAGGCCTGGATACCAAGAAAAAACTGGCCGAATGGGCCGATCTGGGTATTACCCGTTTCGATGGTTCGGAATTACCGTCGCGTGATGATATTGTCGCCTCAGTTGTTATTCCTGATGATAACGAAGGCCGCGTTTATCTGGCTTACGCTAACTACGATGCGTTAATGCGCTGGAATCGTTCGCATTACTTCGTAGCGGCAGTGGGCTATTTGTCCGACCGCATTCGTTTCCCAAGGTAATGACTTGTCGGCATTGATGAAATGGTATGAGCAGCCACTGCATACGCTGAGTCACGCACAATGGGAAGCCTTGTGCGATGGCTGTGGGCAGTGCTGCTTAAATCAGCTGCAAGACGAAGAAGATAATCTGTATTCCACTGACGTTGCTTGTCGGTTATTAGATACCGACACCGCACGTTGCACTGACTATGCACACCGAAGCGAACGCGTACCAGCCTGCGTTACTTTAACGCCGAATAACCTCGAAGATGTTTATTTTATGCCTGCCAGCTGCGCTTACCGGCTGAGAGCAGAAGGACAGCCTTTGCCTGATTGGCATCCGTTAAGGCATGAGGGTAGCAAAGAGCCAATGAAAAAAGCCGGCTATCATGTCGCCGGCCATTGTGTCAGTGAAGCGAAGTTTAAAGGCGATCTTGAAGACAGAATAGTGACCTGGCCCTTAACTTAAAAGCGCTTTGAACTATTTGTGGTAAAGCACCAGCCCGTCTTTTTTCTTAAACGACGCAATAATGTGACAGACAGCCACAATAATACCTATCAGTAAAAAGCCTGCGAAAATCACCGTCATCCAGCCCGGCATACCTAAGCCAAGCCATTGCCAGTCAATGTCGCCGCATAAGCCGGGGGCTGCAAAAAGTCCGGGCATCCATTCATGCAGCGGCGCCCATCCAGGGAAGTTTGGCGCACTTTCACACACCGCAAAAAATGCGTTTTTTGAAGTTTGTAAGTCCCAGTGGTCGTAAGCAATGAGTAAGCCCTGGTAACTGCTGTAAAGCCAGCCAATTAAAGCGGCCCAGCGAGTTAACCAGAAGCCCGAACCGAACAGTCCAACAATGGCGGCCAAGCCAATGCCTACCACCGCCATACGCTGATACACGCATTTTACGCAGGGCTCTAAGCCCAGAACCATCTGGAAATATAACGCTGCCGCTAACAGTCCCGAACATCCTAAAAACAATAATAACCAGGCAAAAGGTTTGTTAGGCCACTGACCCACAGATAGCATGGTGATTTTCCTTAAGAAACTGTAAAACGTAGAAACCATACCCAAATAGCGTGGTGTTGTCGATATAAAGCCAGAAGTTATCTTGTCCGACCTCACAGAAGACTGCTAGAATCCTTCTATTAGTCAGTACACAGGCGGGAATATGATAATAAAAGCTAAAAGTCCGGCGGGTTTTGCCGAGGAGTACATCGTAAAATCTATCTGGAACGGGCATTTTGCACCGGGCACTATCTTACCCGCAGAGCGTGAGCTGTCTGAACTTATTGGTGTTACACGAACCACTCTGCGTGAAGTGCTACAGCGTCTGGCACGTGACGGTTGGCTGACCATTCAGCACGGCAAACCCACCAAAGTGAACAACTTTTGGGAAACCTCCGGCCTGAATATTTTAGAAACCCTGGCACGTTTGGACGAAGACGGTATGCCGGAGCTTGTGGATCAGCTGTTATCTGCGCGCACCAATATTAGTGCCATTTATATTCGTGCCGCTATTCGCCATAACCCACAACGGGTTATTGAGCTGCTGGAACCCACCAGCGAGCTGGAAGACAACGAAAAAACTTTTGCCGAGTTCGATTACCAGTTGAATCACGACTTAGCCATGGCTTCCGGCAACCCCATTTATGTGCTGGTACTCAACGGCTTTAAAGGCCTGTACGCACGTATTGGTCAGTACTACTTTTCATCGACAGAAGCTCGCCAGTTGGCACGTGACTACTACGCCGACCTAATTGCCGTAGCACGCGAAGGTGACTATAACGAGTCAGTAAACCTAGTTCGTCGCTATGGTTACGAGTCCGCTGAAATTTGGCATGGCCTGCGTGGTGATATGCCGAATGATTTGGTGGATTAAGCTATTTTTCATTTAATGCCTGATAGCTCTTACTGGGTTGTCAGGTTTTTTGGCAGACTCCATTTCCTTTGGGTTATAAATCGATAAGCCCACAGCGGCATTTTAATAAAAGCCTAAATTTTAACCGCCATCTGCCGATAACCAGTTACGGGCTATACTAAAATCAAGTTATAGTCGACTTATCAGGAACAACATCATGTCAATTATCTCAGGCAATGGCACCTCTGTAGCGGGTGTTGGTAAGCAAAACGCCAATAGCGTAAAAGCGGATGACAACCGTGATACGAAAGAGACCGCCCCGAATTCCAGGCAGGCGCAAAACGAAGCTATTTTACGCGCTCATGAGAGAGTATCGCTTAGCAGCAATAATGATGCCCTCAGCTTGCTGTATAAAACCGCACTGGAAGGCATTAATGCTGAGCTAGAGCCAGTAATGGGCAAAAATGCGGTGAAGAAAACTTATGAGTCCGGTACGGATACTTCCCCCAAGGCTACGGCGGATCGCATTGTTTCTTTTGCTACCAACTTTTACAGTCGCTATAAAGAAATCAATGCAGGCGAGTCTGAAGAAGAAACCCTGAACAAGTTTATGGAAATTATTCGTGGTGGTATCGAAACGGGCTTTAAAGGCGCTAAGGATATTCTTACCAGCTTTCAGGTGTATGAAGGTGATGTTGAAAGCGATGTCGATAAAACCTATGAGCTGGTTATGAAAGGTCTGGATAACTTTCGTGAAAAAATGCTGGAACTGGCTGCCGAATCTGAAGAGTCTGATAGCGGCGTTGAGGATTAACCTCAGTGCTTTTATAGTGCGTACATGGAAAGAAGTATGGCCGTAACAACAGATGTTTAAAAGACTGCGTACGTGGTTTGAAAACCGGCGCATTAAAAAAATGGGCTTCACAGAAAGCGAGTGGGAATCCGCAGTTGCTGACTGGCCCGTTGTGGCGCGATACAAAGGTGCTGAGCGTGATGCACTGCGGGATATGACTCTTCGCTTTTTGGTTCGTAAAAACTTTGCTTCAGGCGGCGGCTTCCAATTCAACGACGCTATGTGTCTTAAAATAGCAACTATGGCCTGCGTACCTGTTTTGCACCTTGGGTTAGATTGGTACGATCACATCTATAGCATTATTCTTTATGAAGGCGACTTTGTACCTAATCGTCCTTACCGTAGCGACGACGGGGTTGTTCACGCTCAAAGTCCGGGTCTAAGTGGCGAGGCCTGGTTGCAAGGCCCGCTGATTCTTTCATGGCAGTCGGTGTGTCATACAGGCCCTCACTCCCGTCACGGAAAGGCTGCGAACGTTGTCATACACGAATTTGCGCACAAGCTCGATATGTTGCGTGATGGTGCCAACGGCGCACCACCCATGCACCCCGATATGAAGCCTGGCGAATGGCATGATATTTTTTCCGCAGCCTGGGAGCGATTGCAGAGTGACGTGATTCACCACAGACCTTTACCGCTAGATGGCTACTCGTTAACCAGTCCGGCTGAGTTTTTTGCCGTATGCAGCGAGACTTTTTTTGAAGACCCGGAAACGATGAGAGAGCACATGCCGGAGGTCTACCGGTTATTGTGTCAATTTTACCGGCAGACTCCTTGTTAATTAGTCAGCGCTGACACCCACTTCCATAGCAACGCGTTCAGCGTCCGATGAATCAACCTCTTTAGGCTCCAGAATGCTGACTCTTTCAGCTGCTATAGCTGTATCTGCGTCGGCATTAACCAAAGCTTCCCGCACCGTTTCAGCGCGGGCATTGGCTAAAGATTTGAGTTCAGAGTCTGTAATTGGTTGCGCCTCAATGACTTTTTCAGCCAAATGGTTTCGATAGGCCAGAGCATCGAACGCTGGCTCATCGGTTGACTCACTTTGTTGCTCAGTGAAACGCGCCTTTAAGGTTGCAAGTTCGGCTTCCGGGTAATGAGAGGTGAACATCGCCTCTACAATGTCCTGGTTTGCCTCACTTGTCAGGCTGGAGTTTGATATTTTCCGGGCTTGTTCAGCAAGCTTTTGCTGCAGGGCTTCTTTGGCTTTTTTTCGTTTCAGAGACGGGCTGTCAAAGCTTTTGTTGAAGGGCCCAGCCAACTCCAGAACCAGCTGTGGCCGCTGATTAAGAGCCTCGCGGAGTTTGGCGATGCGTTCGCGCTGGGGAGGACGCAGATCAGTGCGGCCTGCCAGAAACTCAACCTGGCCAAGCTCTTCCGAGTCAGCACCGACAAGGCTTGCCAGAAAACTGAAGGGGGCTGTCACCACGGATGTGATAGCATTTCCTACGGCTTGTTGGATGATCTTGCCGAAGTCAAATTGTGGGTTGCCCACATTTCCGCTGACCGGCAGTGTCAGATCAATCACGCCATTGCTGTCCTGAAGCAGCGCTATGGCAAGGTCCAGTGGCAGATCCATTGCGTTGCTGGAAGCCATTTTTTCACCAAGTTTCAAGTCATGAAGCAGTAGGTTGTTTTTGCCATCGAGTTGGTTGTTGTTGACGCTGTAGTCGAGATCAAGATCCATAGTGCCGCCCGCAATTTTACGGCCAGCGAAGTTCACGGTGTAAGGCGAGTATTCCGGAATCTGGAGGTTGCGGAAACTCAGGTTAATATTGGTCTGGCGAGTAGGGTGCCAGGCGTGCACAGAACCGTCGACACGCGCCGAGCCATACTCTGCCACCTCACCTTCAAGTTTAACCCGTGCCGGTTCGGCCGAGCTGGAGCTTAAGGTTGATACCTCTCCGCTTAATGTATGGATACGGGTTGAGAAGGGCAGCGGCAAAGAATTATCGGCAAAGTGGATGGTGCCTTCGGCCAACTCAATAGCTTCAATGGTGATACTGAACGGATCTGTGTCCTCGTTTTTACTGTCAGTCGTTTCTGGAGACTGAGTGACGAGCTGCCCAAAGTTGGTGGTTTTATCCTCGTAAATGACGACCCGGCCAGACAAGCCTTCAATGGTAATGGGGGCGCTCTCAAACTGCTTATCGCTGAGATTGAGGTTAAGTTGCTGGGTTTCTAGAGTCTGCCAGCCAATTAGCGGTTCATCTTTGGTGCCTTCTTTGATGCTAAGCGAGCTAATACCGGCAGAGCCCTGGAAGGTAAAAGGTTGCTGTGTATCTGTTTGTATTTTCCCATTGAGGGTCAGGGTCCCGCTATCAAGCCGTACGTTCATGAATTGCTGCAGGTAGGGCTCGGCCTGCATCAGTGCCAGCTCATTAATGCTGGTACTGCCTTCCAGAGCAAAGGTTGGCAGCACCTGAAGTTGACCGTCGAAGTTAACTTTGCCGCCTTCGTAGAACTGCGCATCCAGGCGTAGCGGAAAGCTCGCATCCTTTTGCAATGTGAAGTCTTGTAGCGACACTCCTATACTCTGCAATGCCAACGACACTTGCTCCGTTTTTTCGTCGTTTTTTAAGTTGTCGGCGAAGCGTAAAACGCCCCTCTCCACATTCAGTTTTCTGATCTCTAAGGCCGGCAGTTGTGCTGGTTCATTTTCTTTAGGTTCCGTGCCCGTGTTTTCAGAGGCTAACCGCGAAAAGCGAGTTTCGCCGGAGGTAAAGCGTTCTTCCTGAATGATGGGTTGTTCGAGATGTATGGTTTCAAAGGTCCAGGCTTGGTTGGTGATGCTCGCCCAGGTGAGGTCGACGAACAGACGTTCCCAGCCAAGTAACTGTCGCTCATCGACGTCGTCCAGTTCAAGGTCGTTGATTTGCAGCGTCAGGGTGTAGGGGTTGGTTTGTACTGACTCTATGCGAAGTTCACGGTCAAAATCTTCCTTTGCGGTATTCACTGCCACGTACTGAATAATCCACGGTAAGGCAAAAAATCCCAGTAAGGTGTACAGAATAACCAGTACAAGCAGCCAGAACCGAACTCGGCGTGGAGAGACCCATTTAGTTTTCAGATAGCTACCGAACCGATGTAGTGAGCCGCTGTGCATAAGTCAGCCTTTGTTAGAGTTAACAGTACAGCACATTGTAGACGTCTCAAGTCGAAGCGTCACTTTTAGGAGGCGGTTTTAGAGCGGAACAGTTGCATCAGGAAATAGCCCGATATAGTGTTGATTGAAAATTAGACGCAAGGAGCCACACATGCGTAGTTGGAGTTATACACTGCTTACTGCCTTTCTACTCGGGCTAACAGCACCTGTTTTTGCAGACGACAAAGCCCCCGAATACGATGCTCGCTTAAGTGGTTATTCGTACCCATTTGACGTTCAGACCTTTGAGTTTGATAGCCAACGACAGAGCCTGGAAATGGCCTACATGCATTTGCCCGCCGAAAAGGGGCAGCCAACCGTGTTGCTGTTACATGGCAAAAACTTTGCCGCCGACTATTGGGAAGAAACCGCTAATTACCTTCATGAA
The DNA here is from genome assembly GCF_051842325.1 of Idiomarina sp. ST10R2A5. Classification (NCBI taxonomy): domain Bacteria; kingdom Pseudomonadati; phylum Pseudomonadota; class Gammaproteobacteria; order Alteromonadales; family Idiomarinaceae; genus Idiomarina; species Idiomarina sp. ST10R2A5. Next base: position 70,669 of record NZ_JBNIEX010000010.1, read on the forward strand.
AAAGGTTACGGGGTGCTTATGCCTGACCAAATTGGTTTTGGTAAGTCGTCCAAACCGGCACATTATCAGTTTTCTTTCGAAGCCCTGGCAAATAACACTAAGGCGTTGGTGAAATCACAGGGTATCGAAAAAGTGGTTGTTATGGGCCACTCCATGGGCGGTATGCTTGCCACTCGCTTTGCGCTAAACCATGACACTATGGTTGAAAAACTGGTGCTGGTGAACCCGGTCGGTCTGGAAGATTATTTGCGCTATGTCGAATACAAAGATCCGGCGTTCTTTTACGAGAATGAGAAGGGTAAAACCATTGATCAGATCCGGGCCTACCAGCGCAAAAACTACTATGACGGTAAATGGTCAGAAGATTATGAAGAGCTTATTGAAATTCACGCAGGTTGGATAAATGGAAACGACTGGGATCAGGTTGCCTGGAATAATGCGCTAACCTACGACATGATTTTTACCGGTAATGTGTCTAATGAGTTTGACCAGTTAGCGGTGCCGACACATTTGATTCTGGGAACGCGTGATACTACAGGCCCCGGTCGAGGCTGGAAGAAAGAGGGCGTTAATTACGAACTGGGCCGCTACGATAAACTCGGTGAAATTGTGGTAGAGCAAATTCCGGACGGCTACCTTTATGAACTGGAAGGTATTGGTCATATGCCGCAGTTTGAAGCTTTTGATCGCTATCGCGAGCAGTTGGATAAAATCTTTTAGTAAGAAAAAAGGCGCCAAACGGCGCCTTTTTTAATCATTCACAAGTTTGCTTTAAGCAAAGTTCTTGTTAACGAAGTCCCAGTTTACCAGCTTCCAGAAAGCTTCTAAGTAGTTAGGACGAGAGTTACGGTAGTCGATGTAGTAAGCGTGTTCCCAAACATCAACGGTCAGCAGAGCTTCTACGCCGTCGTGCGCGACAGGAGTGTCTGCATCGTCTGTGTTCAGTAAATCGACAGAACCGTCAGATTTTTTCACTAACCAAGTCCAGCCAGAACCAAAGTTACCAGCAGCGCTTGCGTTGAACTCTTCTTTGAATTTCTCGAAAGAGCCAAATTTTGCGTTGATAGCTTCTGCTACTGCGCCAGTTGGTTCACCGCCGCCGTTCGGGCTTAGGCAGTTCCAGTAGAAAGTGTGGTTCCATACCTGTGCGGCGTTGTTGAACAGTCCGCCTTTTTCAGACTTGATGATGTCTTCCAGAGATTTGCTCTCAAGGTCGGTACCTTTAACGGCGTCGTTCAGCTTGCTCACGTATGTAGCGTGGTGCTTACCGTAGTGGTATTCCAGAGTTTCTTCTGAAATATGTGGTTCCAGAGCGTTTTTCTCGTATGGAAGAGCCGGTAGTTCAAATGCCATAATTTTCTCTCCGTAGTTCTTTTTTGAGTGCAAATTTGCGACTCGCACTTTAATGCGTGCAAGTTCTTTTCTTGTTATACCTTACGATATATAGGGCTGACTGGTTTGCTTTTCAAGGAAATCTTTCAATTTAGGACAAAACTTTATAGGCTGTGTTAAAATACCTGAGTGTTTTAATCAACCATTATATTAAGCAGAGGTGTTATGGAAACGGTTGACAGAATTAAGCAGCAAATCGAAGAAAACCCAATCCTGTTATACATGAAAGGCTCTCCGAAGTTGCCTAGCTGTGGTTTCTCTTCACAAGCATCACAGGCCTTAATGGGCTGTGGCCAGGCGTTTGCTTACGTCGATATCCTACAGAATCCGGATATTCGTGCAGAATTGCCTAAATACGCAAACTGGCCAACCTTCCCGCAGCTGTGGGTTGAAGGTGAATTGGTCGGCGGTTGTGATATTATTATGGAAATGTTCCAGAACGGCGAGCTGCAAGAGTTGGTTTCTGAGGTTGCTGAGCGGCATCCAGAGCCTTCAGCGGAATAAGTAGCCTTCGGCTGAATAAAGTTTAAGCAAACAGTAGACAATCTGTAGTGAAATTGACGGATGCCCTTGTTTTTTTATTTAGGGATCCCCATCACTACGGGTGAAGCTTTAACACTCAACATTAAATGGAGAGAATCGATGTCTGTATTAGTAGGTCGTAAAGCACCTGATTTTACTGCAGCAGCAGTATTGGGTTCAGGTGAAATTGTTGAAGATTTTAAACTGTCAGACGCTATCAAAGGCAAAAAAGCTGTTGTTTTCTTCTACCCGTTGGACTTCACTTTCGTATGTCCTTCTGAGCTAATCGCATTTGATAAGCGCTTAGACGAATTCAAAAAGCGTGGCGTAGAAGTTATTGGTGTTTCAATTGACTCTCAGTTTACTCACAGTGCATGGCGTAACACGTCAACTGACGCTGGTGGTATCGGTCAGGTGAAATACCCATTGGTTGCTGACGTTCGTCACAGCATTTGTAAAGCGTACGACGTTGAACACCCAGAAGCCGGTGTTGCATTCCGTGGTTCATTCTTAATTGATGAAGACGGTATGGTTCGTCACCAGGTCGTTAACGACTTGCCATTAGGCCGTAACATCGACGAGATGCTGCGTATGGTTGACGCACTGAACTTCCACCAGAAACACGGCGAAGTTTGCCCTGCAGGCTGGGAAGAAGGTAAAGAAGGCATGAAAGAAAACGCAGAAGGCGTTGCTTCTTATCTGTCTAAAAACGCTGACAAACTGTAAGCGTTTACTGAATCGAAAAAGCCGCTCGTTTGAGCGGCTTTTTTTATGTCTGAAATTTGTACTCGGATTAACTTTTGTCCTGACGAGACTCAGGTGGCCAGCCACCGAGTTCTTTCCAGCGATTGATCATCCAGCAGTAGAGCTCTGCGGTGCGTTCGGTGTCGTATAGGGCTGAGTGTGCTTGTTTGCTGTCAAACTCAATACCGGCTGCCTGACATGCTTTAATCAGTACGGTTTGCCCTAAGGTCATTGCCGCAAGCGACGTGGTATCAAAACTGACAAAAGGGTGAAACGGGTTACGTTTTAAACTAGCACGTTCGGCGGCGGCCATAACAAAACCGTGATCAAAGTTTGAGTTGTGTCCGACTAAAACTGAACGCTGACAACCCGCGGCTTTCTGCGCTTTACGAATGGGTTTGAAAAGCTCACGCAGGGCTTCACCTTCCTCTACCGCGCCGCGTAATGGGCAGTGCGGATCAATGCCGTTAAAGTCGATAGCTGCCTGTTCAATATTGGCGCCTTCGAAAGGCTGTACATGGTAATGAACAGAGTCCACGGGCTTTAACAGACCATTGTCATCGAAATCCAGCAAGACGGCAGCTATTTCCAGTAACGCATCGGTTTTTGCGTTAAACCCCGCTGTTTCGACATCGACCACGACGGGCATGTATCCGCGAAAGCGTTGCTTCATAAGCGAGTTAGAGCTGTCTGACATAGAATTTCCGTAGTGTCTTAAAGATAACGCTATTATGCCAAAGATCATCACGCTCTGCTTGCAGAAATACTAAAGCAACGGCAATGCGTGCCGATAACAGACGTATCAGAAATAAATCAGGGGCGCTTATGAAAAATTGGCCGATGTTGACTGCTGTTTCAGCTTCTGTGCTGCTATCAATTGGGCAGGCGCAGGCAAACTCAGTCAGGCACTACAGTGCAAACCTGGATAACTCCGCGTGGCAGGTAAGCGAAGAGAACCGTTTAGCCTGTGAAATGGAGCATGAGATTCCCCGTTACGGTAAGGTGCGCTTTCAAAGCGAGGCGAGTAAAGAGCTCAACTTACGTATGAAAATGGAAATGCGCAAGTTACCGGACAGCTATGGTGTGTCTGCCATTGAGTCCGTTCCGCCGCGCTGGCAGCCCGGCGAGTCCAGTTACCGCATTGGCGACATGAAGCTCTATAAGCAGTTTGATGGCGAGCTGCAGAAGCAACTGGCCTGGACCTTATTGAGCGAGCTGGAAAAAGGGCGTTACCCGACATTCTTTTACAACGACTGGTATAACAGCCGCGATGAAGTTGCTGTCTCTATTTCTTCAGTGAACTTCCGCGGTGCTTACGATGACTTCATGAGCTGTGTTAATGCGTTATTACCGTTCAGTTTTGACGACATTGCGTATACGGTGCTGAACCACGAAGCGGAAAGCGAAAAGCTGACTGTTGCATCGCAGCGTAAGCTAAAACAAATTAGTGACTACCTGCAGGTGGATAACGATTTGGAACTGGTTTTAGTCGACGCTTATACCGATTCGCTTGGCGCGCGAGGCCCGAACAAAGAATTAACCGAAGAGCGGGCGAAAGAAATTCAGCAGTTTTTCGTCGAACGGGGTATAGATGCGGAGCGTATTAAAACCGTTGCTCACGGTGAAGACCGGCCGGTTAAATCGAATGACAACGAGTTAAACCGTCAGATCAACCGCCGTGTTATTGTGCAGTTAAGCAAACCATCCATGATTGAGCTGTAACAGGCTCAGTCACTGGTTTTTTCTTTAAATTCGCACAAGTCTTCTATGACGCAGGAACCACACCTTGGTTTACGGGCTATGCAGGTATAACGTCCGTGCAAGATTAACCAGTGGTGCACGTCTACTTTAAACTCAGCCGGTACCACTTTTATCAGTTTTTCTTCCACTTCTTTAACGTTTTTACCGGGGGCCAGTTTGGTGCGGTTAGACACCCGGAATATGTGCGTGTCGACTGCGATAGTGGGCCAGCCAAAAGCCGTATTTAAAACCACGTTTGCCGTTTTACGGCCAACACCCGGAAGAGCTTCCAGCGCGGCCCGGTCTTCCGGTACTTTGCCACCGTATTCTTCCACCAGAATTTTGCAGGTTTTGTAGGCGTTTTCGGCTTTGGAGTTAAACAAACCAATGGTCTTTATGTATTCTTTTATTCCATCTACTCCCAGAGCCAGCATGGTTTCAGCGGTAGGTGCGGCAGGGAATAGTTTACGGGTGGCTTTATTCACACCCACGTCGGTTGCCTGAGCGGACAGCAATACTGCAATTAACAGCTGAAAAGGGGAGTTATATTCCAGCTCAGTTGTTGGGTTCGGATTATTGTCCCGTAACCGACTTAAAATTTCGTAACGCTTGTTTTTATTCATAAGAGTTCGTTTTTATTTGTATTTTTTTATTAGGCCGTGACCCGTGCCCGGGTAACGGTTTTCTTCTCGGCACGGGCACTCCGCACAGCGTCAATTTTGTTTTTCAGGGCAATGATAAAGCCCATGCCAATAAAGGCTCCTGGCGGTAATATAGCCAGTAATAAAGGGTAATTAACGGTAAAGAGCTCAATTCGCAATTGTGCTGCCCACTCACCCAGCAGCAATTCTGCGCCATCAAACAGGGTGCCGTTACCAATAATTTCTCGCATAGCGCCCAGTACTATCAGTACCAGTGCAAAGCCAACACCCATTGCCAGCCCGTCGAACGCTGCGCGTTGCCAGGGGTTTTTAGAGGCATAAGCTTCGGCTCGGCCAATAATGGCGCAGTTAGTCACAATGAGCGGAATGAAGATACCCAGAGACTGATACAGCTGGAACACATAGGCGTTCATGAGCAGTTGAATAATGGTTACGAAGGTGGCAATGACCATGACAAAAACAGGTATGCGGATTTCCGAAGGGATAAACTCACGCACCAGAGACACGGTGATATTTGAGCCAACCAGTACGAATAAGGTGGCCAGACCCAGGCCCATGGCGTTGGTGACTGAGGCAGTCACTGCTAATAGTGGACACAAGCCTAAAAGCTGCACTAATGCGGGATTGTTTTCCCACAGGCCTTGCTTGGTCAGGTTTTTGTATTCGTTCATTCCTGAGCCTCCTGACAATGTGGTAAGTCGGCGTTAAACAGAACGTCTGCTTGCTGCTGAAGCTTTAATGTCGCACGTTTTACGGCAGAGACCACAGCCCGGGGGGTGATGGTCGCGCCGGTGAACTGATCAAACATGCCGCCGTCGCGCTGAACAGCCCAGCGGTTATCATCTTCACCGCGAACACGCTTCTCAGCAAAGCTCTTTATCCAGTCACTTTTCTGAATTTCAATTTTATCACCTAACCCCGGGGTTTCCTGATGGCGCAAGGTTCTTACACCTAAAACTTCGCCATTGGGTTGAATAGCCAGCAGCAAACGGATAGCGCCGGAGTAGCCGTCTGGAGCTACAATTTCAGCAGCTAAAGCAGTGGGCTCATCGTTAACCCATGCGCGATACAACGGCTGCGGCTTAGTACTGCCCAGAGCCGGATCCTGTAGTAATCGACAGGATTGGTATAAGTCGTTGTCGTGCAGTGCCGGCGGTATCAACTGATTCAGTGTGCGAAGCACTTGCTGCTGCTGCTGCCTGGCGATTTTGTCTTCTGTCAGCAGTTGCACACCAATAATTAAAGCGGTAGCAATGACCGCAAAAGCGGCCAGTAATAAACCATTTTTCTGCATACTGTTAAAGGTCATATCAGTCTCCGTGGCCGTAAACAACAGGCCGCGTATACCGGTCTATTAATGGTACACACATATTGGCAAGCAACACGGCAAAGGCTACGGCGTCGGGGTAGCCGCCCCAACTGCGAATAACAAAGACGATAAAGCCAATCAGCAAGGCAAAAATAACGCGGCCCCGGTTTGACGTGGCGGCCGATACCGGGTCGGTTGCGATAAAGAAAGCACCTAACATGGTTGCGCCGCTTAAGGCGTGCACGATAGGTCCGGGCATAAGGTCGGGTGCAAAAATATGAGCAATAAAAGCCGGTACGCAAAGGCCTGCAAGGAACCCCAGCGGGATGTGCCAGCTAATAATGCGTTGCTGAATTAAAAGTAAGCCACCGACTAAAAAGCCCAGATTAATCCACTGCCAGCCGGCACCGGCAAAATAACTGAACTCTGGTCCCTGATAAATTTCTGTCAGCGTATAACCCCGGGTCAGTTCTGTTTTTATGGTATCCAGCGGTGTTGCCATGGTGACACCGTCTATACCGGCCCGCAGTTGCTCTACGCTGTAACCGGCAGGGGTGTATTCAAACAATATGGTGTGCAGTGTTTGCCACAAAGTTAGCGAGTGCTCGCTAATAGTGGAAGCCGGTAGCCAGTTTGTCATTTGTACCGGAAACGAAATTAATAACAGCACATAACCTGCCATGGCCGGGTTAAATAGGTTCTGGCCCATACCACCATACACGTGTTTAACCACAACAATGGCGAATAAGGTTCCTATAACGATGACCCACCAGGGCGCAAGTGAGGGAATGCTAATGGCCAGTAAAATGGCGGTGACTATTGCGGTGTTGTCACGCAGCGCGGAAAACGCCGGTCGCTCACGGGCAACCGTACAGGCCATTTCGGCTAATACTGCAGTAGCAACAGCTAGTGTAATTTGAAACCAGACTCCGGGACCAAAAAAGTAGCTTTGCAGCAATACGCCGGGCACTAAGGCATAGCAGACCCAGCGCATCATTTCGCTGGTGGTTCTTTGGTTATGCCCGTGGGGTGATGGTGCAATTTTGAAACTCATGACTCATTTCCTTTGGCTGAGCTGTCCTCATCGGCGTTGTCTTTTGCTGCCTGTGCCGCTTTTTTGGCTTTGGCGCGGGCAATAGCGGCTGCAACTGCGGCGGATTTCCCAGCTGGTTTCTCGTCGCCACTGTCAGTTTTACTGTCAGGTCTACTGGCTTTTTCCTGCTGCATTTTTTTTCGCTCTTCGGCTGCTTTGCGATGGCGTTCTAAACGTTCCTGCTTTTCGCGCTCCAGCCTTTCCTGGCGAGCTTCAAAGCGCTTCCGAGCCTGTTCGGCTTTGGCCTTTTCACGGGCAATGTTACGCACTTCAGCCTTAGCTTTGCGGTAATAGTGCACCAGCGGAATTTCGCTGGGACAAACATAGGCGCAGGCGCCGCACTCAATGCAGTCAAACAAATGATGCTTTTCCAGTTCGTCGTAGTCTTTCGCTTTGGCCAGCCACTGCAATTGCTGTGGCTGCAAAGTTGCGGGGCAGACGTCCGAACAGGCACCACAACGAATACAGGCCAGCTCGGGCCCAGGAGCCGGCAGCTCTTGATCGGTTGGTGCTAAAATGCAGTTTGTGGTTTTAATGACCGGTACTTCGGTACTGGGTAAGGTGAAGCCCATCATCGGGCCGCCCATAATAATTCGTTGTTTCTTTTCCGGATTAAAACCGGATTCATCCAGCAAATGTTGAATAGGGGTACCTAATAATGCCCAGACGTTACCGCGTTGTTCTAATGCCTCGCCGGTTAGGGTCACCACTCGCTCTAATAAAGGCTCACCGTGAATAATGGCGCGCTTAACAGCATATGCGGTACCGACGTTTTGCATTAGTAAACCAATGTCCATGGGCAGCTTGCCGCTGGGTACCTGATGGCCTGTTAGCAGCTCAATTAATTGTTTTTCGCCACCGGAAGGGTACTTGGTTGGCACCACTTTAAGCTGTATCTGCGTGTCATCATCAATAGCCGCAGCTATGGCTTTTATTGCCTCGGGCTTATTGTCCTCAATAGCAAACAATACTGAGTTACACCGGGTGATGTACTGTAAAATTCGGGTGCCGGCAATAATATCGTCTGCATACTCCTGCATGAGACGGTCATCGGCGGCAATATAGGGTTCGCATTCAACTCCGTTAATAATTAAATGCTTAAGGGGTTTCTGTTGTGCCAGTTTTTGCGCAGTAGGAAAACCGGCGCCCCCCAGACCGGCAATCCCCGCTTCCTGAATCAGCTCCAGCAAACGCGATATTTCAACGTCGTGATAGTCGGGCAGAGCATGTTTGTTGCCCCAGCGCTCTTCTCCGTCCGGATGAATGACAATGGCTTGCTCAGGCAGACCCGAGGCATGAGCCGTAGGGCGTTCTTCAATGGCAGCAATAATACCCGAGGTTGGAGCATGCAGCGGTAACCCCTGGCTTAACCCGGCTTCAGTCAGGCGCTGACCTTTATCAACGCGCTCACCGACCTCAACTAATACTTTGCCGGACGGGCCTATGTGTTGACGTACGGGTAAAATGAGCTCTGCTGGCAATGGCAAACGTCTTATTGGACGGCTGCTGGCCGGTTGTTTACGTTCCGGCGGATGAACGCCACCGGGAAATTGTCCGATGATACCGGTGTTAAAGTCGCGGTTTACTGTTTTTACATCGCTCATTCAACCACCTTCACCGGAATACTGTTGGCTCTTATGTTTTCTTTTACGGTGTCTAAGTCCCACTGCCAGGTTTCAGGCTTAGGCTTAACCGCCACCATGTCAATGCAGTCAACCGGACAAGGTTCGACACAAAGGTCACAACCTGTACATTCATGTTCAATAACGGTGTGCATTTGTTTTGCAGCGCCTAAAATGGCATCAACCGGGCATGCCTGAATGCATTTGGTACAGCCAATGCACTCGTCTTCGCGAATAATCGCGACTTTTTTAACGTCTTCTTCGCCGTGTGCATCGTCAAGGGGTTTGGGTTCAACGCCCATTAAGTCGGCAAGCTGCTTTATGGTTGCTTCGCCGCCGGGAGGACACTTATTAATGTCATCGCCATCGGCAATTGCCTGTGCGTAAGGGCGACACCCCGGATATCCGCACTGGCCACACTGCGTTTGTGGCAGAATTTCGTCAATTTGGTCAACAATGGGGTCGCTCTCGACACGGAATTTAACCGCGGCAAAGCCAAGTATCACCCCGAATATCAGCGCTAATACGCCCAGCGCGATAACTGCTCCGAATAAACTCATTAACCGCTCACCAATCCGCTAAAGCCCATAAAGGCAAGAGACATAAGCCCTGCGGTGATCATCGCAATAGCTGAACCTTTAAATGCTACCGGCACGTCGGCGGCAGCTAAGCGCTCACGCAGAGCCGAGAATAAAATCAGTACCAAGGAGAAACCAATTGCTGCACCCAGGCCATAAACAATGGACTGCACAAAGTTGTGTTGCTCGTTGACGTTAAGCAGAGCAACACCGAGAACGGCACAGTTGGTGGTAATTAGAGGCAGAAAAATGCCCAGCAACCGGTACAGCGTTGGGCTGGTTTTATGCACCACCATTTCGGTGAACTGCACGACTACGGCAATAACCAGAATAAAACTTAAGGTTTGCAGTGACATTAAATCCAGCGGCTCTAACAAATACTGATTGACCAGATAACTGCAGACCGAGGCCAGTGTCAGCACAAATGTGGTGGCAGCGGACATACCTATGGCGGTATCTAACTTGCTGGAAACGCCCATAAACGGGCACAAGCCCAGGAACTTTACCAACACAAAGTTGTTTACCAGCACGGTGCCTATCAGTAGCAGTAAGTAATCGGTCATTTACCTTTCCGGGTACTGTGGTTATTTAAGACCGCATATTATCGGTGTTTTGGCCGCCATAAACAACAGACAGCGAGCATGGGTTTAGGAGAAAATTCAGACATTGTCATATTTTATTCACGAAACTGATTATTTAGTGTCATAAAGGCTTGGCAAAGTAGCCCCAACTGAAGCCAACTTGGGTTTTCTACCATGGTATTGTTCAGTTATTTACAACGCTTTGATCGTTACTGTTATTGCTTGTTTTCCGGGTTGAGGGCGAAAGATCTTCCCGGACAAATTGCTTTACTGACTTCCCGCAGCGGTGATGGCTATGGATACCTCGCTATTGCTTTAATGGTCTGGATGCTCGATGACCGCGGCGACGAATATTTTACCAGTCTGATATTCGCATTTTCTCTTGAACTTCCTTTTTACTGGATCATGAAAAACAGTTTCCGTCGGCAACGTCCCTGTGAGCGTAACTTGTCTTTTGCGGCGCTTATTGTTGCCAGCGACAAGTTTAGCTTTCCTTCCGGGCATACGGCAGCAGCGGTTTTATTCGCCACGGTTACCTACCACTATTATCCTGCAGCGGGGTTAGCCTGTTTTGGCTGGGCAATGGCTATTGGAGCGTCAAGAGTGGTGGTCGGGGTTCATTATCCGAGTGATATTGTTGCCGGTGTTGCACTGGCTGTATTAGTTTCGGAACTGACGATATGAAAATTCTTTACGGAGTACAGGGTACAGGGAATGGTCATTTAAGTCGTTGCCACACATTAGCTCAGTCTTTGACTAAACATCGTAATGTTGAAATTGATTATCTCATATCAGGTCGCCAGCCTTCAGGGCTTTTTGACATGGAGGTTTTCGGTGACTACCAATGGCGTCAGGGCTTGTCGTTTGTCACCGAAAGGGGGAGGCTTCGTCGACGCAAGACATTACTCAATAACCATTGGCGGCAGTTTTGGCAAGATGTGAAAAACTTACCGGTTACCGACTATGACCTGGTAATTACTGACTATGAGCCGGTAACCGCCTGGGCGGCGAAGAAACAAGGCGTGCGCTGTGTTGGTTTGGGCCGACAATACGCTTTCCATGAACCCGATTTGTTTAAACGGTTGTCCTGGTGGCAAAAGCAGCTGATTTCATCCTTTGCAACATGTTCAGAACCCGTTGGTATGCATTGGCTGGCTAGTGGCAATGCGATCCCTCCAGTAGTAAGACAGGAAGAAAACGCCTGTGTCGGGTTAATGCAGCGCGTTGTGGTTTACCTTCCTTTTGAGGACCCCCGAGATATTATTGACCAGCTTCAACCCTTGGATAACTATGAGTTCTCGCTTTTTCATCCTAAGGTAGAGCGGAAGTCGTTGGGGCACATCGAATGCTATCCGCCTTCACGTACTGAGTTTGCTCAGCACTTTAGTAAGGCGTCCGCTATTTTGTCGAATGCCGGTTTCGAAACCAGTTGCGAAGCGCTGAGCCAGGGAAAGGCTTTGGCAGTAAAACCTTTAGCAGGCCAGTTTGAACAAAAGTGGAATGCCCGCATATTACAGGAGCATGGGCTGGCTAGTGTCTTAAAACGAGTTGAGACCAGTGACGTTGACAGCTGGCTGGCGCAACGGGAACCTCATAGACTGTACTGGCCTAATGTCGCGGAAACGCTGGCACAATGGATTGCCAATGGCGCAACGCAACCAGTTGCTGAACTCAGTGCAGAGCTTTGGTCCAGAAACGAAAAAACCGCCATATAGGCGGTTCTTCTGAATGTGGCTCCCCAGGTTGGATTCGAACCAACGACACATGGATTAACAGTCCACCGCTCTAACCAACTGAGCTACTGGGGA